>JAEUNS010000256.1 GCA_016790005.1 Zoogloeaceae bacterium | reverse complement strand
CTGATCGCAATGATCCTGCCGGTCGTCGTCGCGCTGGGCGCGATCACGCTGGGGACCCTCTATCAAAAGCGTCATTGCCCGAGTTTCGACCTGCGCACCGGATCGGTCATCCAGTTCGTGACCAGCCTGGTCGTTACCGTGTTGCTGGCCAACTGGTTCGAAACGATGGACGTGAGCTGGAGCGGCGAGTTCGTATTCGCGCTGCTATGGCTGGTGCTGGTGTTGTCGCTCGGGGCGATCAGCCTGCTCAACCTGTTGATCCGCAGCGGCAGCGCCGTGAACGTCGCAAGCCTTTTCTACCTCACCCCGCCGACCACCGCATTGTTCGCCTGGTGGCTGTTCGGCGAGACCCTCGGCGGGGTCGCGCTCGCAGGGATGGTGGTGGCGGTGGCCGGCGTATGGCTGGCGCGCAAGCGCCCGGCGTGATGACGAGCGCCAGTCAGACCGTTGCAACGCGCATTCTCGGGCTCGACCCGGGCTTGCGGATCACCGGCTTCGGTGTCATCGACAAGCTGGGCAGCCAGCTTCGCTATGTTGCGAGCGGCTGCATCAAGACCCGCGACGGCGAACTGCCCGGGCGGCTCAAGACCCTGCTCGACGGGGTGCGTGAGGTGATCGCCACTTATTCGCCCGACGAGGTGGCGGTCGAGAAGGTATTTGTGAACGTGAATCCGCAATCCACCCTGCTGCTCGGCCAGGCGCGCGGGGCGGTGATCTGCGGCGCGGTTTCGTGTGATCTGCCGGTGCTCGAGTACACCGCCTTGCAGGTCAAGCAGGCGGTGGTGGGCTACGGCAAGGCGAGCAAGGATCAGGTACAGCACATGGTGCAGCGCCTGCTGTTGCTGGAGGGCAGTCCGAGCGCCGACGCCGCCGATGCGCTGGCCTGTGCCATCTGCCATGCCAATGGTGCGCATGGGGCGCTCGCCGCGCTCGGCTCGCGGCGCAAGTCGGGGCGTATGGTCGGTTTGCGCTGACGGACTCCCGCTACGGATCGCTTTACGGCGAGCGCGGGACTGCAATCATGGCGATTGCGCTCGTTGGGCGGTGGTGGCCGGGTCGGCTCGGTGAAGCTACAGGTAGCGAGGGGAAGGCAGTGCAGGCAGGAAGCGGGGTAGGGGTGTTGTTTGCGGTGCTGGGGGCCGTCGGGTTCTCGTTCAAGGCGATTCTGGTCAAGCTTGCCTACCGTTACGGCGTCGACGCCGAGACCTTGCTGGCATTGCGCATGGCCTTGTCGTTGCCGTTCTTCATCGTGATGGGCTTCATCGCCCAGCGCCAGAAGCCCTTGGTGATGGATGCGCGCGACTGGGGCTGGATGGTGGGGCTGGGTATCTTTGGCTACTACCTTGCGAGTTATCTGGACTTTCTCGGTTTGCGCTACATCTCGGCGGGCCTGGAGCGCCTGATCCTGTTCCTGTACCCGACCATCGTGATTCTGCTTTCGGCCCTTTTCTTGGGCAAGCCGATCACCCGTCGGGTGCTGATCGCGATGAGCATGTGTTATCTCGGCATCGCCTTCGCAGTCGGGCACGATCTCAGCGTCGTGGGCGACCGGCGCGACGTGCTGCTCGGCAGTGCGCTGGTGTTTGCGAGCGCGCTTGCCTATGCGCTGTACCTGATGGGCAACGGGGTGGTGGTCGGGCGACTGGGTTCGATGCGGGTCACCGCAGCGGCAACATCGGTCGCATGCATATTGTGCATCGGCCAGTTCTTGCTGATGCGCCCCTTGTCGGCGCTGGACCTGCCGTGGCAGGTTTATGGGCTGTCGCTGGCGATGGCTTTGTTCTCGACGGTCGGGCCGGTGTGGCTGGTGTCGGAGGCGATCCGCCGCCTCGGAGCCGGGCCGGT
>JAEUNS010000242.1 GCA_016790005.1 Zoogloeaceae bacterium | reverse complement strand
GGCTCACGCACGCGAGGCCGACGACAGCGGACTGATCAGCTTCGCCGCGGCCGACGCCGAACATTTGTGCTTGTCCGACGCCTGTGTAGACCGGGTGCTGGCTGGCCTGGCCCTGTTCATGTTTCCCCATCCGGAGCGGGCCCTGGCCGAAATTGCGCGGGTGCTTCGCCCGGGCGGACGGATGGTGCTGTCGGTTTGGGGCGTGCGCGAGGCCGTGCCCCTGATTGCACGCGCCCAGGACTGCATCGCACGCCTGCTGCCGGCCCCCAAGGTCGCACGCCCCTCGGTTTTCCGTTTCGGCGAAGCCGCTGCCTTGGAGGCGCTGCTCGCCGAATCCGGCTTTACCGACATCGTCATCGACACTTGCCGTTTTTCATGCCACTTCGAGAATGCAGCAGCCTACTGGCAGGCATTTCTCGATCTTGCCGGCGGCGCCGCAGAATCGCTCGCGCGGCTGCCCGAACCCACGCGTCTGCAACTGCGCGCAGCAATCGAACACGACCTCGAACAACACCGCAATGAGCACGGCACAGGCTACAGCGTGCCAGCAAGCGCATTGGTTGCAGTTGCACAGTGCAACTGAAACCTCTGCGAGTTTGTTGGCTCCCAGCTAGGTGGCCGCGGGCGGCTCCAGATCGAGCAACTGCGACAAGGCGGCACAATTCATGGGTCGATGGAAATGAAAACCCTGCAACAGATCGCAGCCCAGATTGCGCAGAAAGACGTGCTGCGCATGGGTTTCGACCCCTTCGGCAATGAGCTCCAGCCGGAGGTTGTGCGCCAGTCCGACGGTCGCTGCGCAAATGCTTGCATCGTCAGGGTCGGTTTCGAGATCGCGCACGAAGGTCCGATCGAGTTTCAGTCGATCGATCGGCAACAGTTTGAGGTAGGCCAGCGATGAATAACCGGTGCCGAAATCGTCGATCGCGAGCGACACCCCCAGGCGCTTGAGCGCCCCGAGATTGCGGATCGCGACGTCAGGATCCTGCATCGCCACGCTTTCGGTGATCTCGAGTTCGAGCGCGCCGGGCGGTATCGAATGCAAGGCCAGCAACTCGGCCACCCGCAAGGGCAGGCTCGAATCCCGCAACTGGCGGGCCGACAGATTCACGGCCACCCGCAGGCCTGTCGCACCCCCGGTGCGCCATGCACCGAGGCATCTGCATGCCTCACCCAGAACCCATTCCCCGATCCTGCAGATCAACTCGCTCTCTTCAGCCACCGGAATGAAGTCCATCGGCGCAACCAGCCGGCCATCAGCTCGGCGCCAGCGCACCAGAGCCTCAGCTGCACACACGCGCTTGCCGGAGGGGTCCATCTGGGGCTGAAAGTAGAGTTCGAATTCGTTGCGCTCGAGCCCTCGGCGCAGGGCGTTTTCAAGGTGCAAGCGGCGCGACACGGCCTCGTTCATTGCGATGTCGAAGAACTTGAAGTTTGCCCGGCCGGCAGCCTTGGCCTGGTACATTGCGGTATCGGCATGTTTCATGAGGGTACCGACATCCTTGCCGTCGTCGGGAAAAACACAGACGCCGATCGATGCGGTCGTCCGAATCTCGAGCCCGCCGATCACAATCGGCGACATCGCCGCCTCGAGCAGTTTTTCGGCGACCGGCACCGCATCGTCGGCGCGGGCGAGATCGCTCAATACCACGACGAACTCATCGCCGCCCAGGCGGGCAACCAGGTCGGTGTCGCGCAGACAGCCCGAAATACGCTCGGCGATCACACACAGCAAGGTGTCTCCGCTTGCATGCCCCAGCGAGTCGTTGACCGCCTTGAAACGATCGAGGTCGATGAACAGGACGGCCAGCTTCAAACCCGACCGGCGCGCGTGACTGAGCGACTGTTCGATGCGCGCCTCGAGCCCGTAGCGGTTTGAAAGCCCGGTGAGCGGGTCGTTGAGCGCGGCATGCTCGAGCGCACGCTGCGCCCTTGCAAGTTGATGCACCGCATCGATCACCTCACCGACCTCCTGGCTGTGCGCCACCGGCAGGTGCAGACTCTGCTCCACCCCCTTGCGCAGCCCGACCAGGTAATCCGAAATCGCAACCAACGGTGTGAGCAACTGCCGCCGCATCAACATGATCAGCACCAGCCCGATGATCCCGGCGAGCAGCGTCCCCACCACCGTGATCCACAGCACCAGCCGCGCGCCGCGCGAAATCTCGTCCGCACTGTCGCTAACCGCCTGCACGACGGCAACCGCCGACCCATCTGCGGCCGCCTCCAGCCCGGGGCGAAGCTCGTTCCACAACTGCGTGACCCGGTCATGTTTCGCTGCGGGATCGTCCGCCGCCAGCCCGGAGTGAGTGATGGTGTCGACCGTTGCCAGAATCCGCGCAATCACATCGAATGCCCTGCCGACCGCCAGGTCGGATTTACCCATCGCCATCACCGAAGGCTGAAGCACAAGCGCCTGCATTGTGATCGCAACATCGCGCTGACGCGCGGCATCGCGCTCGGCAAGCAACTGATCACCCAGGGCGATCAAGCGCTCGAGATTGCCCACCGCGCGCAACTCTTGTATGCGCATTTGCGCGAAGTCATCGCCGCCCCGCTCGGCAAGACGTATGACCGACTCCGAAACCACCGTGACAAGACTCATCGCGACCAACATCGCAATGCCTGTCAGCACCGAAACCCACAGTGACAGCTTGCGCAGGGAGAAGCGACGCGGCTCACTCGCCATTTCCGAACCCGCCATCGACGAGGCGCCTAAAGAATGTTGAAGGGGAAGTATTTGCGAGCGATGCGTTCATGCTCGCCGCTGCGAATCAGCGTTGCAATCGCGCGATCGACCGACTCGAGCAGCCCGGGATCGTCCGGACGAATAGCGATATGCACCGTTCCACCGAGACCTTGTTCCACAAGCGGCGCGGCGAGGAAGGCAAACGGCCTGCCTTCGTCCGATCTCAGAAACGCCAGCGCCTGCATGCTTGGCAGCAGGGCCGAGGCGCAGGTCTCATCCTGAAGCCGGTCCAGCAAATCCTGATTGGCTGCCACGTCAATTACCCCGGCAGCCCTGTCGCCGATGCGGGCGTCAAGATACTTTGCCTGCATCGACCCGGCAATGACGCAGATCCGCCCATCCGGGACGGATTCGCCGTTCTCGCCGGCCGGCGAGCCCGGCCGACCGACGAAAACCGATGTCGAGCGCCAGTACGGCGCCGAAAAGCGCACGAGGGCCTCGCGCTCGGGCGTTCTGAGAAAATTTCCAAGCCCAAGATCGGCCCCTCTGCCCGAGACAGCCGGAATGATCTCGGGAAACGGCATGACCTCGAGGCGACAGCTACGCGCGAGCTCGCGGCAGATCGCGTTGGCGATATCGACGTTGAAACCCACAAGCCTGCCCTGATCGTCCGAATACGAAAACGGAACCGATTTCGGCGTCAGCACCACGACCAGCTCGGCACCATGCGACTGCACAGCGACAAACGGCCCGAACGCCAGCGTGACCAAAAGCGCCACCCGGCGCAATATTTCCATACTCAACCTCACTGGCCCATACCACTAAAGTATGACTGCGCGGCGAGCGCCTGTCATGTGAATTAGTCCCGCGAACCCGAAAGTGACGACGCAGCGCAAGCGGTGCACCGCGTCTGACGCACGGGCGATGGGTCGGGCCCGAGTGTGGGGAAACAGGCGCGACCACATCAGGCCGGCCGCGGCACCACGGGCTGCCCGGACGAGGCCTCGTCGGGGAGGATACCCAGCCCGTCATGGCCCAGTCCGATCACCATGCCGAGCTGTTCTCGCGGCACTCGAAAACGCTGGCTACCCAGTTGCACCGTGACGCCCTCGTGAATGCGCTGGGTGGCGAAGACCCGTGCCTGCAGCGACAGCTCCGAAACCCGCTCGAGCGCCTGCTGGTCTTCACGCAATGCGGCGATCTCGGCGGACAGCGCGGCAGCGGTAAGGCTTGCTCGCTCCAGCATATCGGGCCTCACCCGGGTCGGATTGCTGCGAGCAAAGGCCATGAGTTTCGAAACGTCGAGGAGTTGTTTTTCCTTGTCATCACGCGCATGGGCCAGTTCGAGTGCACGCTTGTGCAACTCGGGGCTGACGCCAATCTCGAGCAGCGTGGCGATGCGGTTGGGCGATCCCAGCACCTTGGCGGTGATCGACAAGGTCGCGAGCATGTGCCCACCAATGATGTGTCCGCGCCGCTTGTCACCGACCCGCACATGCCTGCCCGCAGTCAGGTTGCATTGCATTGCAGTATCGTCGATGAAGATGCTGTCGCCCGCCTCGATTCGCACCTGCTGGGCGTACCCGGCCGAGAACGAGGCCCCGCAGCGGATCAGACAATCGGTTCCGTCCTTGTGGCCGAGCGCACCCATGGCGCCGCCCTTGATGACGATGCTGCCCCCCGCGATCAGCCTGCATGGCTCGACCGTGCCGCCGACCTCGATATCGCCGGTGGCTTCGATACTCATGCCCGCACTGACATCGCCACGCACGGTCACACTGCCCTCGAAGCGGATGTTGCCACTCGCCATGTTCACCTGCTCGACCGTGAACACCGGCTCAACGATCATCCCGCCCCTGACCTCGACCGGCTGACCCGCAGCCTCTGCGACAAGGAGCTCAGGATCGTCGGCCGCCATCACGGCCCCCGAAAGCCGTGGCGCGAACATCACATCCTTGCCTGGCCTGGCAGCAACCGGCGTGCCCATCACAGTCATGCCATCCGCGCCGCGAGTGGCCGGATGACGGCGCATCAGCGCTTCGCCCGGATGAACAATCATGATGTCGCCAAGATCGCGATAGTCGGTCTGTCCAGACTCATTCACCCGCGGAACCCGACTTCGTACCTCGGGCAACAGCCGCTCGAGCCAGCCATCCTTGCCGGCGACCGGCGGCCGCCCATGCGCAATCACAACGCTGTCGGCCACACCCGCGGCAATCGCGGCATTCAAGGCCTCGATCAGAAAGCCATGGCTCACGCCCTTGGCGGCCAGTTCGGCCAGCACCTCGGCCTTGGTCACCGGTTTGCCACCAGCCGCCGGGGTGATGTCAAGATAGGCCGACATACCGTCGGAGGCGATGCGCAGGCTCAGCTTGGCATCCACCCGGGCGGCGATCGTGAGCCCTTCTACCGCTTTACCCCGTTTGTAGTCCGCAAGCAAACGTGCAATCGACGCCGGCTCAGGTCGCAACGCCGCCCAACCGCCTTCTTCGATCAGGCCACGCAACCACGCCTCATCCACCGTGGAGCCGCCCGACCCCGCCTCGACATACGCCACCAGCTCACCAAGCGACTCGACGAACTCGAGTGTCAAGCCTGCACCCTGAATCGAAGATTCACTCATGTTCGACCCGTCCCGATACCGATTACGAACAAACGGGACGCCGCACCATCAGTGCAGACGTCCCGTTTTCAGTCTAGCGCGCGCCACAACGGTGCGCGACCGCGAATTGTGCGCAAACGCCTCAGCTTGCCGGCTTCTTGCCTTCCTCGGCGGCGGAAGCGACCGCAGCGCTGGCCTCGGCACCGCCCCCGGACACTTGCTCGCCCGCGGGCTCTTGATTCGTGGGCACAGGCGCGGCCGTCGATTCGGAGTTGGCCACGGGCGCCGCTTCGACGTTGGCGGATGCCGCCTTTTCAAGCGTCAGTCCCGACTGTTCGACTGCGGAAGGCGCTACATCGCCCGCGGTTTCGACAACTTGTTCGGCACTTACGGCCGGTGCTTCAGCTTCGGTTGCCGGCGCTGCCGCCTCGGCAGGCGCTGGGTCATTGACAGCGCCGACCGTTTCGTCCGCAACCGATTGGGCGGGTGTCGGGTCCGGCGCACGCGACTCGAGCAACAGCGTGCTCACGCGATCCTTGAAGAGCTCACGCGATGCGCCCGGTGCGAGATTCTCGTAGCCCGACGACAGGTGTTCGAACAAATCCTTGTATGAGCCCGCCATCGACACGAACAGCCCTGCGGTCTTGTCGAAATGCGCATCGACCTTGTCGCGATAATCCGACAACGCGGCTTTCTCGCGATTCAGCGCCTCCTCGAGTTCATCGATACGCTCCTTCGAACTGGCAGTCTGACGTCCGATGAAGAATCCGATTACACCGGTGATTATCACGGCCACCAATGCCACCACCCACCACGCCTGCTCCGTCATTATCCCCTCTCCCATGGCCTAACCCGTCCGACGACGAGTTGCCTGCAAATCTTCATACCCGCCGCCATACTGGTCGCCTTCGCGGGTTTGCTGTTGATCATATTTTCCCGAACGTAAGTATACGCGATCGCCGGCCGTGCATCAGCCGCTTGATGACCCATTGGTGACACATTTGGCAGCAGTTTTTCGATTGCCCTCGCTTGCCCGTCGAAGTGGCCTGATAAACTGTCGGGCTGATTGATGGAAGGCAGTAATCGATGTTCGTGTTGTTTGAAGAAAGTGGGGCCTTCAAGGCCGGGACGGTGCTCGCCGACAACGACGCATCGCTGCAGGTCGAGACATCGCATGGCAAGCGGGTCAAGATCAAGTCCAATCAGGTCTTGCTGAGCTTTAGAGAGCCCGGACCGGGCGACCTGCTAGAGCGCGCCGAGGCCGAGAGCCTTGCGCTCGATGCCGACTTCTTGTGGGAGGTGTGCGGCGACGACGAGTTCGCTTACGCCGATTTTGCAGCCGACTACTACGGCCACATGCCTTCACCGGTCGAGTCGGCCAGCCTGTTGCTGCGCCTGCACTCGGCGCCGATCTACTTCCATCGCAAGGGGCGGGGTCGCTTTCGCAAATCACCACCCGACATTCTGAAGGCCGCCCTGGCGGGGCTTGACAAGAAGCGCCAGCAGGCAGAGG
Organism: Zoogloeaceae bacterium; assembly: GCA_016790005.1. Lineage (GTDB taxonomy): Bacteria > Pseudomonadota > Gammaproteobacteria > Burkholderiales > Rhodocyclaceae > UBA2357. The sequence continues at coordinate 22,321 of JAEUNS010000242.1, read as the reverse complement.
CGATGGAGCACATACGGGCCGAGCTGATGGCGGGCAAACTGCCCGAAGCGCTCGCGGGCATGGTCAATCAACTGCTGTATCGGCCCGACCGCAACCGGATCGAAACCAAGGCACTCGAAGCCGCCTGTGTCGACAGCGGTCTCTCGGCTGCACGGCTGCTGCTCAAGTGCGGCGCACTCGGCTCGAGCTACGACTTTCACTTCAACCGTTTCCTGTTCGAGTATTTCGCCGACGGCGTGGCCTTCCCTGCCTTCGACCCACCGGTCGGCGAGTTCCCGCTGCCGGTCGCGGATGTTGCAGCGTTTTCGATCGATGATGCGACCACCACCGAGATCGACGATGCGTTCTCGATCACACCCCAGATCGGTGGCGGCTGGCGCATCGGAATTCACATCGCAGCGCCGGCACTCGGTTTTGCGCGTGGATCGAGCCTCGACGCGATTGCACGGCGGCGCTTGTCGACGGTCTATATGCCGGGCAGCAAGATCACCATGTTGCCGGACGAAGTGGTCGAGCTGTTCACCCTCGCAGCCGGCCGCACCCGACCGGCAGTGTCGCTATACCTCGATGTCTCGCCAGCCCTCGCGATCACGGCACATCAAAGCCGGGTTGAGCTCGTGCCCATCGTCGCCAACCTGCGCCATCATGACCTGGAGCCACTGTTCAACGAACAGACGATCGAACAGGGCGGCCCTGACTTTCAGTGGAAACGTGAGCTGACCCTGCTGTGGGATCTCGCCACCGTGCTCGAAGCCGGCCGCGGCAAGGCCAGCGCCAACCAGAATCAGACCGATTTCAGCTTTTATGTCGACTGGCAGACCGAAACCGCCGACGGCCCCGGGCTGATCGCGATCAGCCGCCGGCAGCGCGGCTCGCCGCTCGACAAGCTGGTAGCCGAACTGATGATTCTCGCCAATGCGACCTGGGGCAAACTGCTCGACGAGGCCGGCGTGCCCGGGCTCTACCGTGCCCAGAGCGGCGGCAAGGTCAGAATGACGACCAATGCCGAACCGCACGACGCGCTTGGGGTCGATTGCTATGCGTGGTCGAGTTCGCCGCTGCGGCGCTATGTTGATCTTGTCAATCAGTGGCAGATCATCGCGGTACTGGGCGGGGGCGATCCGCCCTTCGCGCCCCGCTCCACCGATCTGATGGCTGCGATGCGCGACTTTGAACTCACCTATGCGGCCTATGCCGAATTCCAGCGTCACATGGAGCGCTACTGGTGCATTCGCTGGCTGCGCCAAAACGGCGTAACCCGGGTCGAGGCACGGGTGTTGCGCGATAATGTCGTACGGCTGGAGCAATTGCCGATGGTATTCAAGGTTTCGTCGCTACCGCCGCAGTTACCGGGCTCCCGGGTATTGCTCGAAGTCGGGCGCAGCGACCTGATGGATGTCGAACTCGAAACCCACTTTGTCGAGACGCTGACCGAACCCGATCCGGATGAGTCGGCGAGAACATTGCTGGAGAACTCGTGATCTCGATGCGACTCTGACAGGTTCGATGAAAAACAACACCCTGGTCACGCCCAAGCCACTACACGCAGCCGCCGAGAGCTTCCTGCCGGCGGCGGCAAGGTGGGTGCTGGCTGACTGGCGCTTCAACCTTGCAGTCGCCACATCGGTGGTGCTGCATGGCCTGCTGTTGAGCCTGAACTTCGAATTTCCGTTGCCGGAGAAGATCAACCGCAACGCCAGTCTGGAGGTGGTGCTGGTCAATGCCCGGCACGTCAAGCCGCCCGAGCAGGCAGAAGTGCTGGCACAGGCAAACCTTGATGGCGGCGGCACCGTCGACGAGCCCGCCCGCCCCACCACGCCCCTGCCGCCGCAGGACAGCCGCCGTGAGGGCAGCAGCCTGATGGACGCGCAAAAGCGCATCGAGCAGCCCGCACCCGAACCGAAGCAACCGGTACTAACCAGAAAGGAAGCGCCCAGAAAGGTCGCTGAGAGAAAGGAACAACCGCCACCGACCGAAGCCCAGCCGCGCAAGAACGAGCCTACCGGGCTCGATCTGCTCGACAGCACTGCGGCCATTGCCCAACTCGAGGCGCAGATCGACCGCAGCCTCAACGAGTATGCGAAGCGCCCGCGCAAGCAGTTCATAGGTGCCCGCACGCGGGAATTCCGATTCGCCCGCTATGTCGAAGACTGGCGCCAGAAGATCGAGCGGGTCGGCACACTCAATTACCCCGACGCCGCACGCGGAAAACTCTATGGCAGCCTGCTCGTATCGGTGGTGATCCGCGCCGACGGCAGCCTCGAGAAGGTCGAGATTCAACGCTCGTCCGGGCAAAAGGTGCTCGATGATGCAGCGGTTCGGATCGTTCAACTGGCTGCGCCGTTTGCGGCCTTTCCGCCCGATATCCGCACCGATACCGACATCATCGAGATCACCCGTACCTGGACCTTCACCAACACCGACAAGCTCACCGCGCAGTAGGCGCCAGGGCTCCATCACTCCGAGCATCGTACCCATGGATCGTTACGCAGTCATCGGCAACCCCATCGCCCACAGCAAGTCGCCGAGCATTCATGCCGCTTTTGCCCGCCAGACCGGCGAGGTGCTCGAATACGCGGCATGCCTCGCCCCGCTCGATGGCTTTGTTGCAAGCGTGCTCGCCTTCAGGAGCGAGGGCGGACGCGGAATGAACGTAACCGTGCCCTTCAAGCTCGAGGCCTTTGCATTGGCCAACCGCCACTCGCCGCGGGCGAAAGCGGCAGGCGCGGTCAATACCCTGGCGTTTCGTGGCGACGAGATCTTCGGCGACAACACCGACGGGGCCGGTCTGGTGCGCGACCTGACCCACAACCTGGGCGTGGGGCTGCGCGGGCAGCGGGTGCTGCTGCTGGGGGCGGGCGGCGCCGCCCGTGGGGTGATCCTGCCGCTGATGGCCGAAGGGCCGGCGGCACTGACGATCGCGAACCGTGGAGTCGACAAGGCCAGGGGGTTGTGTGAGCAGTTCGAGCCCGCAGCGGGCGAAACCCGGCTCGCGGCAGCGGCACTTGCCGATCTGAGCGGCCCTGGCTACGACATCATCATCAACGCGACCGCGGCCAGCCTTGCAAACGAAGCGCCGGCCGTGCCCACCGAGGTCTACTCCAACTGCGCACTCGCTTACGACATGATGTACGCCAGAGGTGAGACGGCCTTCATGCGCGCAGCCCGCGCGGGAGGAGCACGGCGCTGTGCGGACGGCCTGGGAATGCTGGTCGAGCAGGCGGCCGAGAGCTTCTTGCTCTGGCGCGGCATTCGCCCTCGCACCACCGAGATCCTGGCCGAGCTGCGACGACAGATGAGCTCCGGATGAAGCGGGCACTGCTCCGCCTCTTCAAGCTGATCGGTGCCCTGCTGCTCCTGCTGGTGTTGTGGCAGGGCTGGATCTTAGCCCAGGTGCTGTGGTGGAGCGCGAACAACCCCGGCAGCACGCGCTTCATGCGGATTCAACTCGAAGCACTGCGCGCCGAAAACCCCGCTGCCGTGCTTCGCCACCAGTGGGTACCGTACGAGCGCATTTCAGTGCATCTCAAGCGCGCGGTGGTTGCCGCGGAAGACGACCGCTTTCTCGATCATTCCGGATTCGATTGGACCGGTATCCAGAATGCACTCGAGAGAAACCGCCGCCACGGCAGGGCAACCGCCGGGGGCTCGACGATCAGCCAGCAACTGGCCAAGAACCTGTTCCTGACCCCCTCACGCAGCTATCTGCGCAAGGCCCAGGAGGCGATCATCACCGCGATGATCGAGGCAAGCTGGAGCAAGCGTCGCATCCTTGAGGTTTACCTGAACGTGGTCGAGTGGGGCACGGGGGTGTTCGGCAGCGAAGCTGCGGCACAGCATTTCTACGGAATTTCGGCCGACCGCCTGGGACCTGCCGAAGCCGCGAGCCTCGCGGTTCGACTACCCAACCCCCGCCTGTATGAACGCCGTTTCGGCCCCGCCCAACGTGCGCATGCGGCACGGGTGGTGGCCAGAATGGGAAACTCGCGCATCCCATGATGCGTGCGTGAATTTTTGGTTCGCCCCCACATCGCAAGCCCGTAGAATTCGGGATCAAAAACATTCACGCACCATCGAGGCCCGCATGACCATCGAACCGGAACATCCGCCGGACGACGTCCAGCAACACCTGCGCGACGTGCAGGAGTTACTGGCGCGCCAGAAGGTGGTCGAGAACCTGGTACATCGCCAGGACATGCCACGCCATGCGCTGGTCGAGGGCCTGCTGCACAAGCAACATCTTGCCGAGCTGCAGAACCGCCTCGACGAGTTCCACCCCGCCGACATTGCCTATGTGCTCGAGTCCCTCCCGCTCGATGACCGCTTGGTGGTCTGGAATCTGGTCAAGGCCGAGCGTGACGGCGAAATTCTGCTCGAGGTTTCGGATGCGGTGCGCGAATCGCTCATCGAAACCATGGATTCGCACGAGCTCAAGGCTGCAGCCGAGTCGCTCGATGCCGACGAGCTTGCCGACCTTGCGCCCGACCTGCCGCCCGAGGTCTTCGAGGATGTGCTCAAGTCGCTCGACAGTGAAGCCCGGGAGCAGTTACGGGCTGCAATGTCTTACCCGGAGGACACCGTCGGTGCGCGGATGGAGTTCGACATGGTGACGGTGCGCGAGGACGTCAGCCTGGAGGTCGTGCTGCGGTATCTGCGTCGCTTCGACAAGCTACCCGATCACACCGACAAGCTGTTCGTAGTCGATCGCGAGGACCATCTCAAGGGTCTCCTGACGCTCGAGTCATTGCTCACGAACGACCCCGAAGACGAGGTCGCCGAGGTGATGCGCACCGAAACGGTGATCAGCTTCGAGCCGGACGACGATGCCGACGAGGCTGCCCAGGCCTTCGAGCGCTACGACCTGGTGTCGGCCCCGGTGATCGACAAGGAGGGTCGCGTGGTCGGGCGCCTGACCGTCACCGATGTGGTCGACTACATCCGCGAGGAGTCCGAACAGGAGATCCTGAGCAAGGCCGGCCTGAAGGAAGAAGAAGACATCTTTGCCTCGGTGTGGGACTCGGTGAAGAACCGCTGGGCCTGGCTCGCGCTCAACATGGTCACCGCAATCATCGCCTCACGCGTGATTGGCCTGTTCGAGGATTCGATCTCGCAACTCGTCGCGCTCGCAGCCCTGATGCCGATCGTCGCAGGCATAGGCGGCAACTCCGGCAACCAGACGATCACCATGATCGTACGTGCCATCGCAATGGGCCAGGTCGAACAAAGCGCATTGAAACGCCTGCTGCGCAAGGAACTCGGCGTGGCGCTGGTGAACGGCGTGGTGTGGGGCGGTTTTCTTGGCCTGATGGCCTGGTGGCTTTACGCCAGTTGGCAGCTCGGGGCGGTGATGACCTCGGCGATGACGCTCAATCTGCTGCTCTCGGCCTGCGCCGGGGTGCTGATACCCATGATCCGGACACGTATGGGCAAGGACCCTGCCCTGGGCGGATCGGTCATGATCACCGCCCTGACCGACTCCGGGGGCTTCTTCATCTTTCTGGGCCTTGCCACGATCTTCCTGCTCTGATGCAGCCTTGCCCCCGGACTGCATTCTGGTGCGCTCCTCATCCGGGGCCCCAGGCGGCGGCCTGGGGGGACTGCGCTACACGACTCAGGCGCGCAGGCTTGCGAACACCCTGGCTGCCGTCGCCACCGTGTCGGCGATGTCGTTTTCGGTATGCGCAACCGACAGGAACCCAGCCTCGAATGCCGAGGGCGCAAAATAGTGCCCGGCCTCGAGCATGGCATGGAAGAAGCGATTGAAGGCCTCGCGATCGCAAGCGGTGACCGTGGAGAAGCTCGACGGCACCCCCTCGCTGAAATACAGGCCGAACATGCCGCCGATGGCGTCGGCGCTGAAGACCACCCCGGCATCATGTGCTGCCGCCCGCAGGCCGTCGACGAGTTGGGCTGCGCGCGCCGAAAGCAACTCGTAGAAACCCGGCTCGCCAATCAGCCGCAACGAGGCCAGACCCGCTGCGACCGCCACCGGGCTACCCGAGAGCGTACCTGCCTGATACACCGAGCCAAGCGGCGCAATCGCATGCATGATGTCGCTGCGCCCGCCAAATGCTCCAACCGGCATCCCACCACCGATGACCTTGCCGAGCGTGGTCAAGTCCGGCGTGATCCCCAGCAAGCCCTGCACGCCCTGCGGCCCGACCCGGAAACCGGTCATGACTTCGTCGAAGATCAGCACCGCTCCATATTGGGTGCACAACGTGCGCAAACCCTCGAGAAACCCGGCCTGCGGCTTGATCAGGTTCATGTTGCCAGCCACCGGCTCGACGATGACCGCTGCGATCTCGTCGCCGCGCGCCTTGAACACCGCCTCGATCTGCTCCAGGTCGTTGTAGTCGAGCACGATCGTGTGCTTGGCGAAGTCGGCCGGCACGCCGCCCGATGAGGGGTTGCCGAAGGTCAAGAGGCCGGAGCCCGCCTTGACCAGCAAGCTGTCGGCATGCCCGTGGTAGCAGCCCTCAAACTTGATGATCGCATCACGCCCGGTGAAGCCGCGGGCGAGCCGTATCGCGCTCATCGTCGCTTCGGTGCCGGAGCTGACCAGGCGCACCATCTCGACCGAGGGCAGGAGCGCACAGATCGCCTCGGCCATCTCGACCTCCGCCTCGGTGGGCGCACCGAACGACAGGCCTCGCAATGCGGCTTCGCGCACCGCCTCGACGATTGCCGGGTGCGCATGCCCGGCAATCGCCGGCCCCCACGAGCCCACATAGTCGGTATAGCGCTTGCCGTCGGCATCCCAGACATGGGCCCCGAGTGCGCGCTCGATGAAACGCGGCGTACCGCCTACCGAGCGAAAGGCCCGCACCGGTGAATTGACGCCACCCGGAATGGTCTTCTGGGCGCGCTGAAACAAGGCTTCATTCTTGGTCGTCATGATTGGGTCAGGTTTGATTGATCGAACTGGCATCGCAGTATGCGGACACCAAAACACGGCTGCATTGATGGTGATCAGGTGGCGTCGAGCATGCGCACGAACGCGCCGGCCCGCTGCGCGGGATCGGCTGCGCCAAACACATCCGAGATGACACAGACGAGGTCGGCGCCGGCCGCGCGCACCGTTGCAGCGTTTTCGAGCGTGATGCCGCCGATTGCGGCGACCGGCACCCCGAGTTCGCGCGCAGCCCGCGACACCAGCGTCAGCGGCGCGCACACCGCCTCGGGCTTGGTGCTCGAACCGAACACCGCCCCAAAGGCCACATAGTCGGCACCGGCTGCGACCGCCGCAGACGCGCGCGACCATTCGTCGTAGCAACTCACCCCGATGATCCGGTCGTCACCCAAGCGCTCGCGGGCGCTCCGGGCGTCGCCATCATCACGCCCCAGGTGCACGCCATCGGCCTCCACCGCGAGCGCAAGTTCGATGCTGTCGTTGATGATCAGCGCCACCCCCGCCTCACGGCACAAGCCGGACACGGCCTGCGCCTGTGCATACCTGAGCGACTCGTCGGCGAGTTTCGAGCGATACTGGATCAACGCCGGGCGCGCTTCGAGCGCACTTCGGATCAGGGCGAGCAGGCGCCCGGTATCGGCACACTCGGGGGTGATCAGATAAAGGCCCCGGAGGCGCTTGCGGAGGTCTTCAGCCCGCATCCCGTGCCCCACTCCGCAAACCGAGCAGCCTGTCGGGCAACGCCGGCCCCATGCCGGGCCGATACGCACCAGCGAGCGCCCGCCAGGTGAATGCCTGGGCAGCCTTGACCGCATCGGGTACATCCATGCCCAGCGCGAGCGCTGCGGCGATCGCGGCCGACAGGGTGGCGCGCGCGCCAAAGAACTGCCCTGCGAGACGCTCGCGGGCGTCGGTGCTGATGACGCCCGCCTCTCCGTGCAGTACGTTGATCGCTTGCGGGCCGTGATTGCCGGTGTCGGTCAGCAACACGAATCCGACCCCGAGCGCCAGCAGACGCGCCAGGTCATCACCTTCGAGCTCCGGCTCTTCGTCGTCGCCCTCGTAGCCTGCATCGGCCAGACGCAAGATCTCGAGGCTGTCGGATACCAGAATGGTGGTCTGGGGGAGGATGAGCTCGACCAGCGCGGCACCGAACTCATCGGCCAAGGCCTCATCGCCGCGACCGGCCTCGAACAGTGCCGGTTCGAGCACGACCGGTATATCGGGATAGTCGGACAGGATCTCGGCAATTGCGACCAGATTCTCGACGCTGCCGACGACACCAATCCGGAACGCATGCACCGGAACATCTTCGAGAATCGTGCGTGCCTGCATGACCACGCTATCGTCATCGAGCGCGAGGCAGTCCTCGACACCACGGGTGTCGCGAATCGTGATCGCGCACACGACCGTCAGCGGATGGCAACCCATCGCAGCCAGCGTGAGGGTATCGGCCTGCACGCCGCAGCCTCCGGTAGGGTCGGCGCTCGAAAAACTCAGGACAGCAGGCGGTGCGGAATTGGCTATCGGGGGCATGGCTGCAGGGGGTGAATCCGGCGCCGGTGGCGCGCCGGGCAAAATGCGAAATGCGGTAACATAGCCGCGATTCTAACGCCAAACCCCGACTCGCACGCCTCCAAGCCGCCAATGCCCGAATACAAGACCTACATGTGCCTGATCTGCGGATTCATTTATGACGAAGCCGCGGGCCTGCCCGGTGAGGGAATTCCCGCCGGAACGCGCTGGGAAGACATACCCCCCAACTGGACCTGCCCGGAGTGCGAAGCCCGCAAGGAAGACTTCGAAATGATAGAGATCTGACTTGTGTCATTGACGCATCCCGACGAATCGCTGAACATGAAGCCTCGATCAGGTTTCGCCGGTCTGGCCGGCCGAGTCTGCATAATCCGAACCACGCTCGAGGAATGAACGATGGATCTGACCGGCCTCAAGGTGATGGTCATTGACGACAGCAACACCATCCGACGCAGCGCCGAGATTTTTCTGACCCAGTCCGGGTGCAAGGTCGTGCTCGCAGAAGATGGTTTCGACGCGCTGGCCAAGATCACCGATCACCGCCCCGATGTGATCTTTGTCGATATCATGATGCCCCGGCTCGACGGCTATCAAACCTGCGCATTGATCAAGAAGAACCCACGCCTCGCAGGCACGCCGGTCATCATGCTCTCATCCAAGGACGGGCTGTTCGATCGGGCCCGCGGCCGCATGGTCGGCTCGGACGAATACCTCACCAAACCTTTCACCAAGGACAGCCTGCTCAAGGCGGTCGCGCATCACACCGGCAAGGCCGCAGGCTGACACGGCGGATGGAGTAAAACCTCAAATGCCCATCAAGAAAATCCTGGTAGTCGATGACTCGCCAACCGAACGGTTCGCGCTGACCGAGGTGCTGAAGAAGCACGGTTACATGGTCGTTACCGCCGAGAATGGCGAAGAAGCCATATCCAGAAGCGCCGCCGAGCTCCCCGACCTGATCCTTATGGACGTCGTGATGCCCGGCATAAACGGTTACCAGGCCACCCGGACGATCTCGCGCAACGAAGCGACCCGCTCGATCCCGATCATCATGTGCACCAGCAAGGGACTCGAAACCGACAAGATCTGGGGCATGCGCCAGGGCGCGCTCGACTACCTGGTGAAGCCGGTCGATCACGCCGCCCTGATCGCCCGCATCAAGGCCTTTGGCTGAACGAGATGGCCAAACGGACAAGCCTGCGCGAATTTCAGGAGAACCTGGCCCATCGTCTGGCCGAGGCCAAGGGCAGTGACCGGCGCACCCTGCTCGCCCTCGAAGCCGATGACACCCACTGGCTGATCGATCTCACCGACACCGGCGAGGTCTTGCCGCCACCGCCCCTGGCACCGGTACCGCTGACCCGCAACTGGTTCCGCGGCATCGCCAATGTGCGCGGAATGCTTTATGGCGTGGTTGATTTCTCGAGCTTTCATGGCGGCCCCCTGCTGGTCCCGTCCGGACGCGCCCGCCTGTTGCTGATCGGAACACGCCATGCCGCGAACACGGCCTTGCTCTTTTCGCGCACCACCGGGCTGCGCAGCCTCGAGGAATTCGAGCCGGATCATTCGGCGCCTCCCGCTCACCCCTGGGTAGGGGGTTCGCTACGGGACATGTGGGATCGCCAGTGGTTGCGCCTCGATGTACGCGCACTTCTTGCAAGCCCGGCATTTCTCGAAGCCGGTGAGCATGCGCCCTGATCCTTGACGACATGGCACTGCAAGCACGACCTTACATTACGTAAACAAAACTGCGGCGGAGTAAGCAATATGGACTCAAAGCAACCGGGCCTCGGGCTCGGCGACACGAACACGGAGCAGGACGAGCCGAATTCCGACCTGACGATCATCGAGTCGAACCAAGCGCCCAGGCCTACCCCCGCGAAGGCCACACCAAGCGCAACGCCGACTGCGCGCTCGGCGGGCGGGAAGATTCAAACGCTTGTCGTGCTGTTCGTGGTGTTGGTTGCGGTCACGATCGGTCTCCTGGTCTATCAGGCACGCGAGTCGGTGCGCACAACCGCCTATGTATCGGCGGCGGGCGAGTTGCAGATGCTCTCGCAGCAGATTGCCAAGGCCGCGCAGCTCGCACTGCAGGGCGAAAAGGTCGCCTTCGATGAACTGCGCGGTGCAACCCAGCGGTTTTCGACCCTGCTCGGTGCTCTTGGCAGCGGCGGCACGATTGACGGCGTGGTGATTCCGCCGAGCCCCGAGGGGGTTGCAAACGAGCTCAGTGCACTGCGCACGGCATGGACCAAGACCGAACAGGACGCGACTCAGCTGCTGAACGAATCGCAAGGCCTGACCATGCTCAACGAAGCGGTCAACACCATCAATGCGCAAAACCCGGCGCTGCTCGAGCTGACCGAATCCGTGGCCGCACTCAAGTTCCGCGAAGGCCGCGACGACGGCGAGATGCTCACGGCGAACACCGCCGTGATGCTCACCCAGCGCATCGCCAAGAACGCCAATGCCCTGCGGGTCGCGTCCGCGATCGACCCCGAACTGGCCTTTCAGCTTGGCAAGGACGCAGCAGGCTTCAACGACATGCTCGCGCGCCTGAAGGCCGGCAACAACTATGGCGAGATCGCCACCCGGATCGAAGAGCTGGCTGCGGCCTCGCGGGAGACCCTGTCATCGATCAACGCCCTGCTCGGCAACATTCAGCAACTGGTGTTGGCAAAACAGGCGGGCAGCAGGATCTTTGTCGACTCCACCCCCTTGCTGGCACAGACACAAGCCTTGTCGCGTGCCTACGATCAGGCCTTGCGGGGATTCAACCCGGTCACCGTCGGAGCACTCGCGGCGGGTTTGTTGAGCCTGCTGTTGCTGGCGATGATCGCGCGCACGTTCAAGGCCGACCTGATCGCACGCCAGGCAGAAGCCAACCGCCAGCGACTCAGCGCGGAGAACGACCGCAACCAGTCGCAACAGGCCATCCTGCGCCTAATGAACGAGATGGGCGATCTTGCAGACGGCGACCTCACCGTACGAGCCACTGTCTCGGAAGACATCACCGGGGCAATTGCCGATACGGTCAACTACACCGTAGAAGAGCTCTCGGTTCTGGTGCGGCGCATCAATGATGCGGCATCGCGCGTCACCAAGGCATCGGAATCGGCGCAGCGCACCTCGAACGAGTTGCTCGACGCTACCGAGCGACAGAGTCGCGAGATCGAGGAGGCGGGCTCCACCATTCAGCACATGGCCGAATCCATTTCCCAGACATCGCAACGCGCGCTGCAGTCGGCCCAGGTGGCACGGCGCTCGCTCGACTCGACCCGCAAGGGCGCGCATGCAGTGGAAAACACCATCAAGGGCATGAACGAGATCCGCGAACAGATCCAGGAAACCTCCAAGCGGATCAAGCGACTTGGCGAATCGTCACAGGAGATCGGCGAGATCGTCGAGCTGATCTCGGACATCACCGAGCAGACCAACGTGCTGGCCCTCAATGCTGCTATCCAGGCAGCCTCGGCGGGCGAGGCGGGACGCGGCTTCACCGTGGTTGCGGAAGAAGTGCAACGCCTGGCGGAGCGCTCCGGCGAGGCCACCAAGCAGATCGCAGCCATCGTAAAAACCATTCAGACCGACACCAAGGATGCCGTCTCCGCCATGGAAACCGCTACCCGTGACGTGGTCGAGGGCGCTCAGCTCTCCGACGCAGCGGGCCGCGCACTCGCCGAGATCGGCGACGTGACCGCCGAGACCGCACGCGTGATCGAGCAGCTCTCGACCGACACCCAGGGTCAGGCCGGTACGGCGGTGCGGGTCGCCGAAACGATGAAGGACATCCTGGCGATCACCGAGCAGACCACTCGCGGCACCCAGCAGACAGCGGTATCGATCGGCCAGCTCGCCGAACTCGCAACCGAGCTCAAGGGATCGGTTTCGGGCTTCAGGGTGTGACGGACTGCTGGCCCAGACGATTCCGCCCCAGGCGGGGCAAGAAAACTTGGGATGGCCCGGTATTTCAAATCACAGCCGGATGATGCCGACCAGAGGAAGCACACATGTCGGATGTTAGAGAACTGGATCTGGGCCCCCTGACCTGGGTCAAGAGCGAAATCGAACTCGCACTCGCCAAGGCCCGCGACGCCCTCGACAAGGCAGTCCAGTCCGAGAGTGCCAAGGGCATTAAATTTGCGCAGACACATCTGCACCAGGCTTGTGGAGCCCTGTCCATTGTCGGGCTGGATGGACTGACCCAGTTCGCGACCACGCTCGAGCAGATGTTCGCCCTGCTGGCGCGGGGCGAGCGCCCGCTGGACGACAACACGGTCGAACTGGGGCGACGCGGCCTTGCCGCCATCGGCAACTACCTGGAAGAACTCATTCACGACACGCCTGACCAGCCGCTCAGGCTTTTCGCGCTCCACACCGAAGTCGCTGCGGTATGTGGTTTGCGGGGGGTGACCGCGGCGGATCTGTTCTTCCCCGATACGAGCCGCAGACCACCGCGCAACAAGGCCCGGGTCGCACGCATGGAGCAGGCAGAGCGCGTGGAACAGGTGCGCGCCCAGCGCGCACTCTATCAGCGCGGCCTGCTGCGGATACTGCGAAATCAATCCGATGCGGCCGGTGCCCGCGAACTGCTGGAGGCCGCGCGCAACCTGGAGCCCCTGCACGACAAACCTGCATCGAACGCCCTGTGGTGGGCCGCGCAAGCGTTCTTCGAGTCGCTTGTGAACGGCGACCTGCCGGACGACCCGATGGTCAAGCGCCTGTGTTCTGCGCTCGACAAGGAACTCGGACGCGACGCGCTGGCAAGCGGCAACGTTCCTGAACGGTTGATGCGCGATCTGCTGTATTTCGTCGCGCTCGGCAAGCCGCGCAGCCCCTTGCAACAGGCAGTACGCGACACCTGGCAGCTTGATGCCTTGCTCCCTGAAGCGGGTGCACGTGTGTCCGAGATCCCGCTCGGCCCGCTGCTGAAGTCATTGCGCGCCGAACTCGAGGCAGGCAAACAAGCCTGGGATGCCTTCAGCGGAGGCAAGGCCGCCGCACTCCCCACCTTCGAAGCCCACCTCAACCAGCTGCGTGCCGCGGCAGCGGGGCTTGGGCGGCCCATGCTCGACCGCCTGCTCGAAGGCCTGGCGGGTTTTACCCAGTGGCTGCGCAAGGACCCGCTCGCATTCAATGATGTCATCGCACTCGAAGTTGCAGCCGCGCAATTGCTGATTGCGGCGGCCCTCGGCGAGGGCACCCCCGACCCAGGCTTCAGCGCCCAGGTCGGGGATACCTTGACCCGCCTGAGCGCCCTCACCCGCGGCGCCCCGTTGCCATCGGCCGAAAAGTCGGCAACCGTCGAAACGGCCAGGCGCGCCGAAGAGAAGGATGCACTCACCCAGGTTGCACGCGAGATTCTTTCGAATCTCGCGCAGATCGAGCAGCGGCTGGACGATTTCTTCCGCAATCAGGCCAAGCGCGCGCCCCTCGCGGCGCTTGCGGGCCCCCTCAAACAGATCGAAGGCGCGCTCGCCCTGATCGGTGACGATCAGGCCACGAGTCTGATTCGCGAGGTCACTCAGCGGATCGACGAATTGGCGCACAGCGCCGAAGAGCAGGACGCGTCGGAGTTCGAGTCGCTGGCCCACCAGCTTTCTGCGCTCGGTTTCTACGTCGAAGCGCTCGAGCATGGGCATGCCGAGTTGCAGCAGTTCCTTGCCCCCGCGCACAAACTCCGCACGAACGACGATGAGCCGATCCCGCCAACGGTGGCGCTTGCAAGGCCAGCCGGCGAGGCCGGACTCGTGGCTGCGACAGGCGCGGCAATCGCGAAACTCACTCCCGAGCCCGAGCTACAGGCACCGCCCCTGACGCCGACGACGGACACCGACACAGCCTTTACAGCACCCGCGCCTGAGCCCGGATCCGACGCACTGGCGCCCGAAGCGCTCGATTACGCGGAACGAGCGGAGGAGCAAGCGAGCCCCGATGAGACCGAACAAGATGACAGCGGACTCGACGCCGAGCTATTGGGCATCTTCATCGAAGAAGCACACGAAGTTCTCGCCACGATTGTCGCAGAACTCGAATACTCGATCGCGAGTCCCGCCGAGACGGGACATCTGACCGCCGTAAGGCGCGGATTTCACACCCTCAAGGGCAGCGGTCGGATGGTCGGGCTGCACGCGCTGCCCGAGCTGGCATGGGCCATTGAACAGACCCTGAATCACTGGCTGCAACTCGAGCTGCAGCCCACTGAAAAACTTTACGCGTTGATCCGCGATGCGCATTCGTTCTTCGACGAATGGGTCGGCGCGATCGAGCGTGGCAACATGCAGGACCGAGACGCCGAGGCACTCGTCGCGACCGCCGAAGCCCTTCGCGAACCTGCCGAAACCGGCACCCGCCCCGCACCAGCACCCGCCGCATCGGCCGCCGATTTCATGGAGCTACAGCTCGAGACGGACCTGTCTGACATCGCGAGCCTCGATGAATCCCTCGAATCGTTGGAATCACTCGAGTCCAGCGAGTTCGAGTTCAGCGAGACCCAACTCGACCGCCTCGAGATTCTCGACGAGCGTGCATTTGTGCCGCTACCAAGCCTGGATGAGGTCGCACAACCCGCAAACGCGCCGACGGCCGCGCACGACGAGACCGCATTCACGCTTGCCGAACCCAGCGCCCTTGCATCGCGCACGTTCGAAGAGGCCAGTGAAGCGCCAGACCTTAGCGA
The DNA here is from genome assembly GCA_016790005.1 of Zoogloeaceae bacterium. GTDB lineage: Bacteria > Pseudomonadota > Gammaproteobacteria > Burkholderiales > Rhodocyclaceae > UBA2357. The sequence continues at coordinate 7,193 of JAEUNS010000242.1, read as the reverse complement.
AGAGTCCATAGCGGAGGCAGCCGAGCCCCCTGAAGCCGACCTGGTGTTCGACCTCGAGTCCGTCGAACTGGCCGAAACGTACATCGAGCTCGATACTGAAGATACTCTTGATCTGGCCGAGGAGACGCCAGTAGCCGCGGATGGCGATGAGGCTGCATCGTTGCCTAAGCCCAGCATGAAAGATGCCGGGGCCGAGCAGATCTCGCTCGAATCGGCTTTCGATTTCGGAGACCTCGCCAGCCCCGCCGCAGAGATGGCTCTGGAACTCGAACCCAGTGCCGTCGAGGAGGCCGAGCCCGAGCCACTTGAAGCTTTGCCCGTACCGGTAGCGTCTGCTGACGTCGGGATGGAGCCTGAGCTCGCCGAAGCCGCAGACGACGCCGCACAATCCGACGAAGCGGATTTTGCGCATATCGGCGACATCGAGATTTCCAAACCCCTGCTGGAGCTCTACCTCACCGAAGCAACGGAACACATCGAGCGGCTTCGCGATGAGTTCGATCATCTGCGCTACCACCCTGGCAGTGCCCTCTCCGAACTCAGTCTGCGGGCAGTGCATACGCTGGCCGGCATCTCGGGCACTGCACGGGTACTGCCCATCCATCATCTGGGCAAAGCCTTCGAGCATGCGCTCGAGCGGCTTCAAAAGCGTGCAACCGCCCCGCAGACCCGCGAGCTCGACCTCTTCGATACCGTGATCGACCGCATCGAGACGATGCTGGACGAAGTGGAATCGGCCGAGATGCCACTGGCGACACCGGAGCTAGAACGCCAACTCGATGAACTCGGCACTGCAACGGACGAACCCGAGGCGCCGCCAGCCATAGCGATCGCGGCCATGCACGAGACCGCCGCGCCAGTAGAAGCAATCCCGGCCGAGCCTGAGGTGGCCGAGCCTCCGGCCCCCGAGCCCTCACCCCAGGTGCATGACGATCTGGACGAACAACTGCTGCCCATATTCGTCGAAGAAGCCAACGACCTGCTCAGCCAGCTTCACGACCGACTTCGGCACTGGCAGGACGAACTCGACAACCCGGACCACAACAAGGCAACCGCAAGACTGCTGCACACCCTGAAGGGCAGCGCGCGCATGACGGGTGCGATGACGCTGGGCGAACTTGTTCATCAGCTCGAGTCGCGGCTCGAACTCGGCCCGCGATCTGCGCAGCCAACGGCTGCGCTAGTGGACGATCTGGTAGGCGGGCTGGACCAGGTACAACAGATCGTCGACCGCATTGCAGCGGGCGAGTCGCCGGTGCTCGCGCCACCCACCGTGGATGACGATGCTGCGAAAGCTGCGGGGCCAGCGGTCACGATCGACGCCGAAACCGGCGCCGTGGCCGAGATCGGTGGCGCCATGCTGCGGGTCAAGGCCGAAACGGTCGACAGGCTGGTCAACGAGGCCGGCGAGATTGGCATCGCCCGCACCCGCATCGAGGGCGAGCTCCGGACCCTGCGCCGATCGATGCTCGACCTTACCGAGAATGTGATCCGCCTGCGCAACCAGTTGCGCGAGGTGGAGATCCAGGCAGACGTGCAGATGCAGTCGCGCCAGGCCCGGGCCGATCAGGAGCACACCGAGTTCGACCCGCTCGAGATGGACCGCTATACCCGCCTGCAGGAGCTTACCCGCCTGATGGCCGAGAGCGTCGGCGACGTCACCACGGTCCAGCAGAACCTGCTGCGCAACCTCGATGGCGCCGAACTCGCACTGCATGGCCAGGCACGCATGTCGCGCGACCTGCAGCAGGCGTTGATGCAGGTGCGCATGGTGCCGTTCGACAGCCTCGCCGACCGGCTCTACCGGGTCGTGCGCCAGAGCGCGAAGGATCTGGGCAAGCGGGTCAACCTCGACATTCGCGGCGGCCGGATCGAGATCGACCGCAGCGTGCTCGAACGCATGACCTCGGCACTGGAGCACTTGTTGCGCAATGCGGTGGCGCACGGAGTCGAGAGCCCGGACGTTCGCCGCGCGGCCGGCAAGGACGAAATCGGTCAGATCACACTTGCGGTGTCGCACGAGGCCAACGAAATCCTGATCACCCTGGCGGATGACGGCAAGGGCCTGAACTACGATGCGATTGCAAGCCGCGCACGCGAGCGCGGCCTGCTTGGCGCAGACGAAACGGCCGACACCCGCCGCCTGACCAACCTGATCTTCGTGCCCGGATTCTCGACTGCCGACAGCCTGTCCGCGGTTTCGGGTCGCGGTGTGGGCATGGATGTGGTCAAGTCCGAGACCGCCGCCGTGGGCGGGCGCATCGACGTCAGCTCGAGCCCGGAAACCGGCACCAGTTTCAAGGTCTATCTGCCGCTCACGCTGGCAGTGACCCAGGCTGTGCTGGTACGGGCGAGCAGCCACAGCTATGCAATCCCGTCAAACATGGTCGCGCAGGTGCTCGAACTCAAGGCTGACGCGATGCAGGCCCTGATACAGGATGGCGGCATCGACTGGGTTGGCGAACGCTTTGCCTATCGCTACCTGCCGCATCTCCTGGGTGAGCCGGGTGCCCGCCCTGAACTCAGTCGCTTCAACTGGATTCTGCTGCTGCGCGCCGGCGCACAAACCCTGGCGCTACATGTGGACCAGCTGCGTGGCAACCAGGAGATCGTGGTCAAGAACGCCGGCCCGCAACTGGTGCGCATCATCGGTATCTCGGGGGCAACGGTGCTCGGCGACGGCGAGATCGTGCTGATCCTGAATCCGGTCGCACTGGCCAGCCGCTCGCTCGGCGACAACCTGAGTGCCGGCACGGGCGACGACTCGGCACATCGGCCGGCGCGACCGATCGAGCACATCCCCACCGTGATGATCGTCGACGACTCCCTGACGGTACGCAAGATTACCGGCCGTCTGATGGAGCGCGAAGGCTACCGCGTCATCACGGCCAAGGACGGCACCGATGCCCTAGAGAAGCTGCTCGAAACGATTCCCGACGTCATCCTTTCGGATATCGAAATGCCGCGCATGGACGGTTTCGACCTGGTCCGCAACATACGCGCCGACGAACGGACCCAGGCGATCCCGATCATCATGGTCACCTCACGCTTGGCCGACAAACACCGCCAGTACGCGATGAAGGTCGGCGCCAACCATTATCTGGGCAAGCCCTTCGAAGAAGACGAACTGCTCGGGTTGATCCGCGGCTACATGGCGGCGCTAGCCAGCGCCTGAAGCACCTGGCAAACCCGGGCCGCGGTTCGGGTCAGAGCCCGCAATTGACGCAATCAGCGCTTGGTCACCGCAAAGCGGGCGAGCGTGCGCGTGCGCGCTGCCGCATGGTCGACAACCGGGGCCGGATAGTCTGCCCCGATGCGCACGCCGCATGCGAGCTCATCGATGCGATCCATCTGCCAGGGCGCATGAACATGCCGGTCGGGCACTTTGGCGAGTTCAGGCACATAGCGGCGGATGAACACCCCCGCGGGGTCGAAGCGCTCTGACTGGGTGACCGGATTGAAGATCCGGAACCACGGCTGCGCGTCGCAACCGGTCGAGGCGGCCCACTGCCATCCACCGTTGTTGGCCGCCAGATCGTAGTCGTTCAGATGGCGCGCAAAGTAGCGCTCACCTTGGCGCCAGTCGATGCCCAGATCCTTGGTCAGGAACGAAGCCGTGATCATGCGCAGACGGTTGTGCATGAAACCGCTGCTGTTCAACTGGCGCATGCCGGCATCCACGATCGGATAACCGGTGCGCCCCTCGCACCATGCCGCAAACAGCTCGGGCGCCTCGTCCCACACCACCCGGTCGAACTCGCGACGAAAGTTGCCCTCGACCACATGCGGGTTGTGCCACAGGATCATGTGATAGAAATCGCGCCACACCAGCTCGTTCAGCCAAGCCTCGGCTCCCGCCCCGCCGATCGACCAGGCGCGCTGTGCAAGGGCACGGATCGAGACGGTGCCAAAGCGCAGATGGGTGGACAGGTACGAGACCCCCTTCTTGGCCGGAAAGTCGCGCGCCACCTTGTAGCGGTCGATCCGCTCGCAAAAATCCTCGAACAAGGCCTGCCCGCCCGACATGCCGACCGGCAGGCGCAACTCGGCGAGATTGGTCTGCTCGAATCCGATCTCGGACAGCCGGGGAATCTGCTCGCCCGCAGGCTTGGGCGCGAGGTGCGCGGCATACTTGCGAACCGGGTAGGCCTGCATGTAGAAGGTGTCGAGCTTGCGCAGCCAGGCGTTCTTGTAGGGCGTGAACACCGAAAACGGCTTTCCGGGCTTGGTCAGCACCTCGTCCTTTTCAAAGATCACCTGATCCTTGAAATCTTCGAACCGCCGGCCCGCGCAAGCGAGCGCATCTGCCACACGCGCGTCGCGAGCGCAGGCGGCCGGGTCATAGTCGCGATTGGCGTACACCGCCTCCGCCCCCAACGCTTCTGCGAGGCGCGGAATCTCGACATCGGCCCAGCCGTGGCGCACGATGACACCCGAGCCGGCGCCGCCCCGCTCGCGCGCGAGTGCATCGAGTTCGCGATCGAGTTCTTCCACACTCGCGCAGATGAACTCGACCCGTCGATCTCGGCGGTCAGGCAGCGCATCAAGAATCTCGCGATCGAAGACGAATGCGCAGAACACCCGTTCATGCCGACGCAGGGCGTGGTGGAGCGCGGCATGATCATCGATACGCAGATCACGGCGAAACCAGACCAGGGCAGTGCTCATATCTTTAATCCGTTGCTTGAAGTCGAAATCGCCAGAGGCCAGCTTCGATGCCGAAGCCGTCGACAGGTTCCTGCTCACCACTGGCCGAGAATGCGTAAAATGACGCCATGAGCGCACTGATCGCAAATCTTACCCATCATTTCCTGATCGCGATGCCGGCCATGGCCGATCCGAACTTCGCGCGTACGCTAACCTACATTGCCGAACACAATGACCAGGGTGCGTTGGGCGTGATCGTGAATCGCCCGATCGACATGACGCTTGCCGCGCTGTTCGAGCGGGTCGAGCTGAACCTCGAGGCGCAAAGTCTCGCTGCGCAACCGGTATATTTCGGCGGACCGGTTCAAACCGATCGCGGCTTCGTGCTCCATCGCCCAGCCGGAGAATGGCATTCGACGCTGCGGGTCAATGACGAAGTCGCACTGACCAGCTCACGCGACATCCTTCAGTCGATCGGCCAGAGCGGCGAACCGAGCGATGTACTCGTCACCCTCGGCTATTCTGGCTGGGCCGCAGGCCAGCTCGAGCATGAGCTCGCTCAGAACGCCTGGCTTACGGTGCCGGCCGATCTGTCGATCGTGTTCGGCCTGCCCCCCGAAGAACGACTTGCCGCGGCAATGCACAGCCTCGGGGTCGACTTTGCCAACCTCAGCGATGTTGCGGGGCATGCCTGAGGCCTCGCCAACCCACCCGACGGTGCCGCAGCGGGGCGCGCTGCTTGGATTCGACTTCGGTCTGGCGCGCATCGGTGTTGCCGTGGGTGAGCTCGAAACCCGAATGGCCAACCCCCTCACCACCCTGAGCGAAGAGTCGAACGAGGCGCGGTTCGCGGCGATTGCGCGACTGATCGACGAGTGGCAACCGATAATGCTCGTGGTCGGCATTCCCGCCCATCTCGATGGCGAGGAGCATGAACTCACCCGTCGCTGCCGGCGCTTCGCCAACCAATTGCGCGGCCGCTTCGGGCTACCCGTGGCCGAATGCGACGAACGCCTGAGTTCGGCCGAGGCCGACACCGAACTGCGCTCGCTCGGGCAGCGCAACTGGCGCAAACGCAAACCGCTGCTTGACGCAACCGCGGCGCGGATCATCCTGCAAAACCACCTGGACGGCCTTCCTCATGAACCCACTCGATGCTGAAGCACTGTGTGAAGTGCTGATCGAACAGATGCGCCCCGCCGTATCGGCCGACACCGCAATGGTCGGCATTCACACCGGCGGGGTGTGGCTGGCGCAACGACTGCATGCCGCGCTCGGACTCGCGGCCCCATTAGGATGCATCGATGTCGCTTTCTATCGCGACGATTTCGGCGCCAAGGGGTTGCATGCGAAACCCAAGCGCAGTGAGATCCCGTTTTCGGTCGAAGGCGCTCACATCATCATCGTCGATGATGTGCTCTACACCGGTCGCACCACCCGCGCCGCCCTCAACGAATTGTTCGACTACGGCCGCCCGGGCAGGGTCGACCTGGCGGTGCTGGTCGACCGTGGCGGTCGCGAGTTGCCGATCGCCGCCCGCTTCTGCGCCCACACCCTGACACCGTTGCTGCCCTCGACCCGCAACCTCGAACTGCAGCGCAACGATGACGGCAAACTGACCCTGAGGCTGATCGATGCTTAACCCCCAGCTCAACAAGAATGGCGAACTGCAGCACCTGCTCACGCTCGACGGATTGCCGCGCGAGATCCTGACGAGCATTCTCGACACCGCCGCCCCGTTCACCGAGGTTGCCGAACGCGAGGTCAAGAAGCTCCCGCTGCTGCGTGGCAAGAGCATCTTCAACCTGTTCTTCGAAAACTCGACCCGCACCCGCACCACCTTCGAAATCGCGGCCAAGCGTCTTTCGGCCGACGTGGTCAATCTCAATGTATCGACCAGCTCGACCGCCAAGGGCGAGAGCCTGCTCGACACGATCGACAACCTGTGCGCGATGCAGGCTGACATGTTCGTGGTGCGCCATGCCGCAAGCGGCGCCCCGTTTCTGATCACCCAGCACCTCGCCGCGCGCGGACTCGACGACATCCATGTGATCAACGCCGGTGATGGCCGTCATGCGCACCCGACCCAGGGTCTGCTCGACATGTACACGATCCGGCACTTCAAGCACGACTTCACCCGCCTCACCGTTGCGATCGTCGGCGACGTGTTGCATTCGCGCGTCGCGCGCTCGCAGATCGCCGCCCTCACCACGCTGGGGGTGCCGGAAGTGCGGGTGATCGGCCCGAAGACACTGTTGCCGACCGAAATCGAACGCATGGGCGTGCGCGTGTTTCACGACATGCGTGAAGGCCTCAGAGATGTCGACGTGGTGATGATGTTGCGACTGCAGAACGAACGCATGAATGGCGCCCTGCTGCCGACGCCGCAGGAGTTCTACAAGGTGTGGGGGCTCACCGCCGAAAAGCTCGCCGTGGCGAAACCGGACGCCATCGTGATGCACCCCGGCCCGATGAACCGTGGGGTCGAAATCGATTCGGCCGTCGCCGATGGCGCACAGGCCGTGATCCTGCCCCAGGTGACCTTC
>JAEUNS010000239.1 GCA_016790005.1 Zoogloeaceae bacterium | reverse complement strand
GTAAGCGCTAACTGAGCGGCGTCTCCCGCCCCATGCCGAGTTGGTGTAGATCAGAGTGCAGGGGCTGCTGGCTGAAGTGTGCTTTCCAGAGTCTGGGCGTGAGTTGTGCGACGTTGGCGGCGGGATGCTGGTCAATGCGCTGGAGCACATCGACCAGATAGTCGTAGGGATCGACGTTGTGCAATCGGCAGGTCGTGAGCAGACTTTGGAGGATGCCGACGTGTTTGGCACCGAGCTCGGTCCAGCAGAAATTCCAGCTTTTTCGGCCCATGGGGATGGGTCTGAGGGCCCTTTCGAGGTGGTTGGTGTCGACTGGAACATCCGGGTCGGTCAGAAACACCTCCAGGCCCACGCGCCGGTTGCGCGCGTAGGCCAGCGCCTGGGTCATCGGGTTGGCGGGCAGCAGCCCGTGGTTGTCCAGGGTGTGCTGGACCCACGCGAAGAAGCCCTCGACGACGGGCTTGGCGTGCTCGAGCCGGTATTCACGCTTGGCCTCGAGCTTGAGCTTCTTTTTGCGGATGTGCTCTTCAATCGCATAGAGGGCGCCAATACGCTCGAGCGCCTCGGCGCCCAAGGCCGGCTCGACGGCCTGCGCCTCGAAGAACTCGCGCCGGGTGTGCGCCCAGCATTGCGCATGGAGGATGCCGGTCTTTTGGGCATAGGCCGCATAGGCCCCATAGCCATCGGAGAGCAGTACGCTGCCCTTGCCGGGTTCGAGCCCGAGCACGGTCTCGACGTTGCTGTGCGCGCGCCCCTCGAAGAACGGGAAGCACACCTCGTCGAGTTCGCCGTAAATGGGCCAGAAGTAGCCGACCTTCATCTTGCCCGGTCCGGCCCGCCCCGCCTTGATCGGCGTCTCGTCCATCGCCTTGACCCGGGCGGTGCGAATCGAGGCGAGCTGCGCCGCGTAGATCGGCTCGAGCAGTGCGCTCGCCTTGGCGCACAACTGGGTGAGCCAGGCCCGGCTCACCCGGATACCCGCATCGGTCAGACGCAGGTGCTGGCGATACAAGGGCAGGTGCCACAGGAACTTGTCGAGCAGCAAGCCTACGATAAAGCTCACATCGGCCCGGCTGCCTTCGATCACCCCCACCGGGGCGGGGGCGCAGTGAATCGTTTCGGTGTCGCGCCGCTTGATCACCGGGCGCACATACTTCAGCACCACATAGCTGCCGGGTCGCTGCGCCAGGCGATGGCTGACCTTCTCGCCGATGACTTCATACTGCTCGGGCAACAAGCCTTCGACTTCGGGGTTGGGCAGCTCGATCGTCTGGACCGGCACCCGTTGCTCATCGAAGAACAGCCCGTCATCGTGTTCGGTCTTGGCAAAGTCCGTGGCGCGTGCCTGGCGGGTGTGTGCAGCGACGAGCTTGCCCGGGGCAACGGGTGCTGATTCGGGGATCGGCAACTCGCCCAGGAACATCTGCGTGGGCGCAGGTTCGGGATGGCGTTTTTCGCTCTTGGTGCCGAAGAGCTGACGCTTGAACCACTCGAGTTGATGCTTGAGGGTGTCGCGTTCGTGGCGCAACGCGACATGGGCTCTGGACAGCTCGACGATCTGCCCGGCCGTCCATCTGGCGGCTTCTTCAGGGGTTGGAATCGAGCTCGATTGCGCGGTTGTCATGGCTGCAATTATACCTCAAAGCCCAGCAAAAATAGGGGTTTGGGCCGATTCTCGGGGACGCTTGAAACGCTTTTTGAAGCGTGCCGGAACGATCCCTTCGAGCAGCAACTTCAGCCCCGTCCAGTCCATCTCGCCGGTGGCGATCTGTGACCAGTCCGACACGAACCGGCCCTGTTCGAGACGCTTGGCCCAGACGCAAAAGCCGGTCCGATCCCAGTACAGCACCTTCATCTGGGTGCCACGACGGTTGATGAACACGAACAACTCGCCGGAGAGCGGATCGCACCCGAGCTTGTGCCGCGTCAGTGCGTACAGTCCGTCGTACGAGCGGCGCATATCGACCGGCTCGCCATAGAGATGGACGCGAACCGTGCCTTCCGGGAAGAACATCAGCCGCGCACCAGATGCAGGATCAAGCCTTCACCGAGGTCGATCTTCAGCTCGAGGCGACTGCTCTCGCCCACCCCACCGTTGATCGCGCCCAGGTCCACGAACTTGGATGGCTCTCGCGATACCGGCCGCTTTGCCGGCGCGCAGGCGCCGAGCAGTCCCCGCTGACGATAGAAGTTGGCGACACTGATCGATTCGCGCGCACAAAATGCCGATACCGTCAGTGAGGATTTTTCGAAGCGCGCAAAAAGCTCGGCCCATTGCGCCGGGCTGCGATGTTTGCGTGCTGTCAAAGTGGGGTGAGGCATCGCGGGTTCGCTCCCTTTCAATTGATTCAGGGGCGATTGTCCTGGCCCTCACAGGGGCGGAGAAGTACGCCGGTCAGTGACCGGTTACCGCCGAGTGCATCTTTTGTCGGGTACGCCCTTGTGGCATACAGGTTCGATCGGCCCCGCAAAGCCCGTTGTGGACGCTGTTCTGTTCTTGTCCAAGAATCGAGAGCGACAGGCTACCCACGACGAAAGGGCGATTGCAATTTCGCAGCACGAGGGCCTTCGTTCCTATAGAACCGAGTTTCGCCTCGTTCGCGAATTGGAGCTTGCGTTTTTCAATCGTCTCAACCTATCGTCACTGGTCAGCCGCTATTGTGATTCACACTTTATGGTCATGAAGCAAGGCCTGGCAGATTGGCTTGCGCTTAATGCTTTGGACGGAATCATTT
>JAEUNS010000226.1 GCA_016790005.1 Zoogloeaceae bacterium | reverse complement strand
CCTTGTCGGCACTCCGGCGCACGGTCGCGAGCGGTTTGTTCGCGTCGCGTGCCGAGATCCGCTTCCTGGCGCCAATCGCGTTCCAGGACTTCGCCGACTTCGAGCGCCGCATGATGAACGTCACGCATACGCGTCATAGCTCCGACACCGCGCTGGTTGCACGCATCAGGGCACGCTTCGAAGTGGCGCTGGCGTCTAACGGCGGGTGCTTCATGCGGCCGATGCGGGTCAGTTACCTGCGCCGCGCGCCCGACTGAAGCAATCGCCCTCGGTTCCTGGGAATCACTAAACGGCGTCTGTTAATAGATTTTCGTACCGCATCAGAGATGAAACTTGACGCCGTACTCGCCGGCCACCTGGACCACTTTTGGGACATTCGGCGGACCTGGCGGAATCTCCCGATCCAATGCAGAGAACATCTGGACTGCCTTGCTTTCTCTTCCTGTGACCTCCAGCATCTCGCCGCCACCAGGGCCATAGCTGAATGCGTGAACGGTACCGGCGGGGACATGTACAAGCGTGCCCGCCACGCACATCGTCGTCTGGCCACTACATGTAAATTGAACCTGGCCCTTGGTTACGTAAAACGACTCGTCCCAATCGTGACTATGTGGTGGTGGGCCCGTTCCCTCGTCGCCCGACTGCAATGTGATCCGCTGGTCTCTCGAATCTGTGTCCGAAACAAGGACGGTGACATTCGTCCCGACGACCGTCAAGGCGGCACTGCGATCGCCCGACATTACGATCAATGGTCTTGAATTCATGACTCCGGTCTCCTATGGAATGAATCAAAACAATGAATACGTTGCCTCGGTGACCCAGTTCTTTTCGCCCAACGCGGAGCTAACCGACGCTGCTCGGTTTCATCACGCAGCGTCCGGCGAATGGAAGTCGCGAGCTTGAGCGCCAAGCTGAGCGTGCATATGCCTTTGCGAGATCAATTGGTCGCAAGATATCGGCGCACGTTCTGCAACTCGGGGCGGGGCTCGCCGGAGCCCGCCAATTCGAGCAGCCTTGTAAAGTAATACTTTGCCTTGTCGCGGTTGCCGGATTGCACCGCCGCCTGTCCCGCTCCGTAAAGGCTTCTGAAACGGTTCGGGTCGCGCTCCTGAGAGCGTTCGTATTGCACAAACGCCTCTGCCGGCTTGCCGCTCTCGAGCAGCATATCGCCGAGCAACTCATGCGTCGGCACCAGGCGACCTGGGCTGACTCCATGCTTCTCGCTTGTGTCCTCGAGGTCGGCGGCAGCGAGCATGAGCTCGATGGCGGCTTCGCGGTTGCCGCGCGCAAACTCGATCCACGCGGAGGCGCCAAGGTGCTGTACTTCCACTTCGGTTGCCCAGTAGGCATTGTTGGCAGCCTTCAACGTGTTCACGATGCGCGCAAGCTCTTGAACGTCACGCTCTGCGGCGGCTACGTCCCCGCTGCGCGCGGCCCCCACGGCGCGCGCAAAATGCGTGAACGCTGTGATGAAGGCAAAGCGCGTGGCATACGGCTCAAGCTGCGCAGCCTCATGCCACGCCCCGCGCTCAATGGCGTAGCGCGCGGGAATGGCGGCGCGAGCGTAAGCCACCCCCAGACCCGGGCTGGCGCTCTGAACATTACGCGCTTCCTCGACGACGCGTTGCGCAGCGTTATCTTGGGCGAGTTGCAGGTAGGCGTATGCCAGATAATCCATGGCATGCATTTGGTCTTCAAAGTCCCCTTCTGCCTTGGCGACGCTTGCTGAGCGCAGGTTGGACTCCACCGAGTCCTGCCACGCACCGACCCGCGTAAAGATGTGGGATGGCATGTGCAAGGCGTGCGGCGCCGACGGTGCGATGTCGGTGTAGCGCCTCGCCGCCTGCAGTCCCTTGTCTGCGATCGGCGGATAGTCGTAGCTGTGGATGAGGTAGTGGGCAGCGCCGGGGTGCTCGGGGTGCTTCAGGGTCTGAGCTTCAAGGATGGCGGCGGCTTTCAGCGCCGATGCAAATGTCTTCTCGGTGAGTTCCTGCGTCACCGTCAAGTAGAGGGCCGAGAAAATCTGCGCCTCGTTGTCGTCGGGAAAGCTCTTCGCCAGATTCTCGAATGCATCCGAAAGCGAACGGATGCGTGCGCCGTGAGTCCGCTCGGTGGCGCCGCCGAAGTACTGTCCTACTGCCTCGATGAACATGCGCTCGCGTTCTGTTTTCACGCCGATGGCGCGCCCACGCTCGATCACCGCCTTCGCCTGCAGGACCTGCGCAGGACTCGGACCGGCGGCGAAGGGATTGCCTATGAGGATGGTCGCGAGTCCCCAGGTGGCGATGGCGCAATTTGGGTTGAGCTCAAGTACCTCGCGAAACGCCTGTTCGCCTTCCCTCCACCAAAACGAGTGCAGCAGTGCCATCGCGCGTTCGAAGCGCTCCTGTACCGCAGGAGCGCACGAATTGTCGAACGACACCCGACCGAGTTGCTCCGGCGGCTTGCCCAATTTGTCGTGGGAGTGATTCAACTCATCAGGCGAGTGGGCCCAAGCCGCGGTCGTGGCAGCTAGCGCAAGCGCAAGGAAAGGTGCTGCAAAGTTGATTCGCGCTTTCATTCTTGATTCTCGAGGTCGAAACCATCGACGGCCGCCACACATGCCGCCCAGCGCGTTGTTGTGGACAGCAACATTGACGGTTTGCTGCGTACTCCCGGTAACTCATCAGCAGGATCCTTCCGACGCTTGGACCTCGGCTACGAAGAACAATAAACGCACTGTGTCAAGCGACACACGGGTTAAACAAGCCAGAAAGCCGCTTGTGAGCCGTTACCGCGACCGCGACCCTTTCCGCACCAATGCTTAAGCATAGTCAAGGACCATTGCCCTGCAAGGAAAATAGCGTACTCGCCTGCGCCTGAATTTCCCTTTTTCCACTGCCCAACCTGAAATGGATAAACGTCGTAGTCCTGGCCAATCTCGTTGATCGACTCAACCCCAAGTAAGGCGTCCAATCCCACTTTGGCCTTCAACTCCGGACTGTGAACCTTCCGCTTCTTTGCTTCGCCCATTCCCGCATCCCTTATGGCAGCGTACAGTTCAAACCTCGGTCTTGAAAACGGGGACCACTATACTTGCCCAGCGCCAGGGCGGTGTCTATGCTGGACAAAACAATCTGGATTAGGCTGCCATGAACAAACACCTTTGGGCGAGTGCCCTGCCTGCCTGCTACCCGGACGCCGCATTCACTGGAGGGGATCGACACCGAGCCGCGCTTTGACATCATCGGGGCGCTGCTTCCGGCCGCGCGCCGTTCAGGTTTTTGGTGGCCCGGCGGGGTCGCGCCGTCTACCGACTCGAACTCCTGCTGCGGCGCGATAGTCGATCTGTCGGCGCTGGAACGGCCTGCGGCCGGGGCTACCCAGGCCTGCCGGGAGCCAATCGATCTGTTGCCGCAGGGCGACGCATGACGGGGAGGGTAGGCCATGTATGTAGGACCATCGCAGCATGCGCTTGC
>JAEUNS010000158.1 GCA_016790005.1 Zoogloeaceae bacterium | reverse complement strand
GGACGCTGGGCACGCCAGGCACCGGCTGCGCGCAAGCGGGTGCTGGCGCGCTTTGCCGAAGGCATCGTTGCCGCCCGGGACGAACTCGCGCTGCTCGAAACCCTGGACATGGGCAAACCGATTGCCTACAGCCGCAGCGTCGACGTGCCGGCAACGGCACGCTGCATCCAGTGGTATGCGGAAGCCATCGACAAGGTCTACGACGAGATCGCGCCCACCGCCGACACCGCGCTGGCGCTGATCACCCGCGAGGCCATGGGCGTGATCGGCTGCATCGTGCCGTGGAACTACCCGATGATCATGGCCGCATGGAAGCTCGGCCCGGCGCTTGCGACCGGCAACAGCGTGGTGCTGAAGCCGTCCGAAAAATCACCGCTGACCGCGCTGCGGCTGGCTGAGATCGCGCTAGAGGCGGGTTTGCCCGCGGGCGTGTTCAACGTGGTCCCCGGCTTTGGGCATGAGGCCGGCGAGGCTCTGGCGCTGCATATGGATGTGGATGCGATCGGCTTCACCGGCTCCACCCGGGTTGGGCGGCGGATGCTCGATTATTCGGCGCGCTCCAACCTCAAGCGGGTGTACAACGAGCTTGGCGGCAAGTCGGCCAACATCGTGTTTGCCGATTTCGACAACCTCGAGCGCGCCGCCGCGACTGCGGTCGGGTCGATGTTCTTCAACCAGGGCGAAAGCTGTAACGCGCCCTCGCGCCTGTTTGTGCAGCGTTCGATTGCCGATGAATTCGTCGCGCGTATGGTGGCAGCGGCGCCTAAGTTCATGCCCGCCGATCCGCTCGACGAGTCCACGGTGATGGGGGCACTGGTCGACGGCACCCAACTCTCGACCGTGATGGGCTACATCGACGCCGGAATGGGTGAGGGCGCCCAGTGTCTGGTGGGCGGCAAGCAGGCGCGGGCGTCGACCGGCGGCTTTTATGTCGAGCCGACCCTGTTCGACGGGGTGAGCAACCACATGAAGATCGCGCGCGAGGAGATCTTCGGGCCGGTGCTGTCGGTGATTCGCTTCGACACCGAGGACGAGGCGATCGCGATGGCCAACGACACCTCATATGGCCTGCAGGCGGCGGTATGGAGCAGCCATCTCGACCGCGCTCATCGGGTCGCGCGCAAATTGCGCGCGGGTACGGTGCATGTGAATCAGTACGATGATGACGACATGACGGTGCCGTTCGGCGGTTTCAAGCAGAGCGGCAACGGCCGCGACAAGTCGCTGCATGCGCTCGAGAAGTACACCGAGCTCAAGACCACCTGGATACGGTTGGCGATGTGATGGAGCGCACCCAACCCGCTATCCCGGACCTTATCCACAAACTGCGCGAACAGGGCGTGCACAGCCTGTTTGCGCAATTCTCCGACATTCACGGCATCGCCAAGGGCAAGTTCGTGCCGCTCGCGCGCCTGGGCGAGCTGGTCGAAGAGGGGGCGGGTTTCTCCGGCCCGTCGATCTGGGGCACCGGGCTACCGCGCTTCGGCCCCACCAGCGAATACTATGGGCGGGCGGTGCTCGACAGCGTTCAGGCGCTGCCGTGGATGCCTGGCTATGCGCGGGTGGTGCTCGATGGCTTCGTGGCGGGCAAGCCCTTCGAGGCCTGCCCGCGCCAGGTGCTCAAACGTCAGGTCGCGCGCCTGGCCGAGCGTGGCTGGAAGCTCAATGTCGGCATCGAGCCCGAGTTCTTTCTGTTTCGGCGCGATCCGGACGGGCGTCCCTTGCCGCTTGCGCTCGATCCGGCCGATACGCTCGACAAACCGTCCTACGACTACCAGACGCTCAGCCGCGGCCGGCCGTTTCTCGATCGCCTGATTCCGATGCTGACCACGCTCGGATTTGGGCTGGAGCAGGTCGACCATGAAGACGCCAACGGTCAGTTCGAGATCAACTACCGCCATGACCATGCGCTGGCGGCGGCCGATCGGCTTATGCTGTTCAAGATGGCGGCCCACGGGGTCGCCGAGTCGCTCGGGCTGGTGTTCAGCCTGATGCCCAAGCCCTTTGTCGACCAGCCGGGCAGTGGCCTGCATTTTCATTTGTCGCTGGAAGATGAGGCGGGGCACATGGTGATGAAGGATGCCAAGGCGCCCGATCGCCTCAACTTGTCACGGGTCGGCCAGCAGTTTCTGGCCGGGCTTCTCGCGCATGCGGGTGGGCTCACCGCGCTGTGTGCGCCGACGGTGAACTCCTACAAGCGCCTGTGTGCCGGCGCTGCGCGTTCAGGCAGCACCTGGGTGCCCGGGCTCGCACTTTACGGCGACAACAACCGCAGCACGCTTGCGCGCATCACCGCAGGGCGGATCGAGTGGCGGGTGCCCGACGGCACGTGTAACCCCTACCTGGCGCTGGCGGCGGTGATTGCGGCCGGGCTCGATGGGGTGGAGCGCCAGCTCGACCCGGGCGCCCCGGTCGAGGGGGACATTGGATTGTGGTCGGTGGAGCAGCACCAGCAACACCTATGCGCCCGCCTGCCTGCCACCCTGGCCGAAGCAGTGGGGGCGCTTGCGGCTGACGAGATACTGTGCGGCGCGGTAGGTGACACGGTAATGGCGCAGTTCGTGGCCATAAAGCAAAACGAGTGGTCGGACTACCGCCGCAGGGTCAGCGAGTGGGAGTTCGAGCACACGCTGTGGCGCTACTGAACACGGCAGCGATCAGCCGCCGGGCTGCAGGGTGCGGCGGTCGCGCTCGACCTTGAAGATGTAACGCTGAACGTTGGTAGCGACCTTGGCGGGCAGATCGATGAACTCGCAGCCGGCGCGGATGTTGATCGCACCACTGCGTGTCTCGAGCTTGAACTGGTTGCGCAGTTTGAGCTTTACCGCTGCCGGCTCAACATCGGGCAGCACCAGCTGGCAGTTGTCAAAGCTGGCGCCGGCATGCAGTTCGAACTGTTCCGGGTCGACGACGAGGGCGAGGCCGCCTGCGCTGATATCGAGCACCCGCAGCTCGGTGGTCTTTTGTTCGCCCGCAGGGGTCGTGACGGTGATGCGGCAGGTTACCGGGTTGATGATCGGCACCGAGAGGCGATAGCACTCCCGTCGCTGCAGTCGCAATAAAACCTCCGGCATCGCGGCGCGCAGCGCCTCGAATCCGTCGAACGGAAAACGATCCACGCCATCAAGAGCAAACTGGATGCGAATGCCGTCGAGCCGGGTGATGCAGGTGAGCACCTCTGCCTGGTCGGCGCGATCGTTAAGGGCTTCGTCCGGGCTGCGATCCAGTATCAACCAACTGCCATCATCGGCGACGCTGAGCACCGCGCTCACGAACGAGATGCCGCCGGGCAAAAAAACACTCAACAGGCAGCGCTTGTCGGCGAGTGCAGTAAGGTACTGGACGATGCTGCGATTGTTCCGCACAAGATAATTGGGGAACTTCTCGAAATCCAGGATTTCACTGCGTGAGTCGAAATCGGCTGAGTCGATCATGCGCTTCCGGCGACAAGTAAATTTGATGGCCCGACCTTATAGCATGTCCCCGCTGGTTTGGCGCGGGTTCGATGCGTTCTCTGCGGGAAGCTTGCGCGCTTCGACCTTGTACAGCCATGCCAGCAGTTCGGCGATTGCAACATATAGCTGCGGCGGAATGCGTTCATCCAGATCGATCTGCATCAACAAGCCCACCAGCTCGGGTGACTCATGCACGAATACGCCGGCTTCGCGTGCGCGGGCGATGATCTCCTGGGCAATCAGGCCGCGACCCTTGGCGACCACGCGCGGGGCGGTTTCGCCCGGGGTGTAGGTCAGCGCGACCGCTTCGTCGCGGCTGGGTTGTTGTGGCTCATTGGCCATCGCGACGCTCCGCCACGAAGCCGGTCAAGGGCAGGTTGGCGGTTTCGAGCGCTGCGCGCAATTGCTCACGTGCTTCATCGAGTGCCGCCACCGTCTGCGCCTCGTCCGCCAGCAGCCGAATCGACACGCCCTGGGTGGTGAGTTGCAGGCGCGCCTCCACCCCGCCGAGGTTTGGCAAGGTGATGTTGAGGGTGCTGTTCCATTCCTGCGGCGTGTCTTCGCCGCCTTGCTGCCCTTCACCACCTGCCTCGCGCCAGGGGTCTTCGATCACCCACTGAAACGTTTGCCCCGGCCAGGCCTGCCCGAGCAACGCATAGTTTTGCGTGGCCATTCCATCGAGTTGCTGATGCACGATCGGCAAGAGCCGTTCCGGAACGCTCAGGCCGCGGCTTCCCCCCGCCTGTTGTTGGCTCTCTGAGGCGCTGCGCTCGGCACCGCTGCCCATTCCAAAGGTGGTGCGCTCGGGTCCGGCAGCACCTGGGTTGCGGGGCGATGACGTCGTTGCGCTCTCTGCCGCACTGCGTGCCTGAGCTGGATTTGTATTTGCATCGCCAGTGCCGTCATCACCCGGCGCAAGGCCAACGCCAAGCAGCAGGCCTGCGAGCGTGCCAGCCATGCCACGCCCGCCAGCAGCGGCCATCGGCAAGCCGGCAAGATTTGGCTGTGCTGCAAGGTTGGGCTGCGATGCCAGGGCAGACGTCGAGGTGTTGGCAAGCGTGGGCGACAGCTGACCCTGGGGTTCGCGCAGCAGGCTCGCAGTGTCGAGCTTGCCCGACAGCCATTTGAGCTGATGCGCTTCGTAAAAAAGCCCCGATTGGTTCACCGCCTGGCGCAGAGCGGGTGCAAGCGCTTGTGAAGCCTGGTTGGTCGTGGGTGGCGTGTTCAGCAGTGGTTTGCCCTCGGCCAGCGAGGCCGGCTGTGAGGCAGGCTGGCCGGTCAGTACAAAGCTGATCAAACGGCCGGCAGCGCTAAGGTTGGGCCGGCTGGCTTCCGCAGCACCGGCAG
>JAEUNS010000152.1 GCA_016790005.1 Zoogloeaceae bacterium | reverse complement strand
CTGGGCATGAGCCCGCGCTGGCTCGACCACATCCCGATGGGCGGCGCCTCCGGTGTGGTCGCGCTGCGTCGCGCCACGCGTGCGGTGCAGGCTGGTGACGCCGAGGTGATCGCCTGCATCGCCGGCGACACCAATCAGGTCGACTCCTTCCGCAACACCGTCAGCCAGTTCTCGCGCTTCGCCCAGGACGCCGTCTACCCCTACGGTGCCGGCGGCCCCAACGCCAGCTTCGCGCTGCTGACCGACTACTACATGAGGCGCTTCGGTGCCACCCGCGAGGACTTCGGCAAGCTGTGCGTCGCCCAACGCGACAATGCGTTGAAGAACCCGCATGCGCTGATGCGAAAGCCGCTGACGCTGCAGCAATACCTCGACGCCCGCCCGATCACCGACCCGATCCACCTGTTCGACTGCGTGATGCCCTGCGCTGGCGCCGAGGGCTACCTGGTGATGACGGAAGACCGCGCCCGTGCTTTGAAGCTGCCATTCGTGCGCATCCGCTCGACCATCGAGCGCCACAACGCGTTTCCCGAAGATCCGATCCAGTTCCGCGGCGGCTGGGCGATGGACAAGGACGCGCTGTACGAGCATGCCGGCACCTCACCCGCCGACATCGACTTTCTCGAGACCTATGACGACTACCCGGTGATCAACATGATGCAGTTCGAGGATCTCGGCTTCTGCGCCAAGGGCGAAGCGCCGGCCTTCGTGCGGGCTCACAGTTTCAACCTGGCCGGGGACTTTCCGTTCAACACTTCGGGCGGGCAGCTCTCGGTGGGCCAGGCCGGCGCGGCCGGTGGTTATCTCGGTCTGGTGCAGGCATTGCGCCAGCTTACCGGCAGCGCAGGTGCCACCCAGGTCGAAGGCGCCCGCCTCGGCATGGTGTCGGGTTTCGGCATGATCAATTACGACCGCGGCCTGTGCTCGGGTGCGGCCATCCTGGAACGCGGAGCCGCGACATGACCGAACCGCTCGTCAAGCCCAAGAAGAAAAACCCGGTCGAGCGCACCCGGCTCGCCACGCTACCGCCCGCCGCACGCAGCCGAGCCGCACTAGGCCTGACTCGCGCCGCGGCCGAAGGCAGGTTCGAGATGCAGGTCTGTGCCGAATGCGCCACGGTGCAATACCCCCCGCGCGAAGTCTGCGGCCAGTGCCTGTCCGAACACCTGAACTGGAAATCGGTCGACGACCGCGGCGAACTGATCGCCATCACAACACTGCGCCACAGCAACGATCTCTATTTCCGGGAACGTCTGCCTTGGCAGGTGGGCACGGTGAAGATGGTCGCCGGACCGGTGGTGGTTGCGCATGTGCATGAGGACTGCGCCGCGAACAGCGCTGTGCGCCTCGCCCTGAAGCTCGACCGCAGCGGCCAGGCGGTACTCCACGCCCTGCCCGAAAAGGACACCCCCAACATGAACGACGCCCCGCAGATGCGCGAATCGACCTGTGACCCAAAGTTCCGCCGCGTGTTGATCAGCGACGGCAAGTCGGCAATGGGCCTGGCGCTGGCCAAAGCCATGCTCGATGCGGGCGCCAATACGGTATTCCTGGGCGATCCGACGAGCTGGAAGCGCGTCGCCGCCTTCGACAAGCTCACCGCCGATCCGCGGGTGCAGGTGGTCGAACTCGATGTCACCGACACCGATTCGGTGAAGCGTCTGGCCGCGTCGATCGGGGGCAAGATCGAGATCATGCTCAATACTGCCGCGTATCTGCGAGGCAACCCGGGCGAAGGCGGAATCCTCGGTCGCAAGGATGTGATCCTCGCCCGCGACGCGATGGAGGTGAACGTGCTTGGCCTGATGCGCCTGGCCCAGGCCTTCGGCCCCGGCATGTGCTTTCGCGCCGCCGACGGCAGCAACAACGCGGTGGCATGGGTGAACGTGCTCTCGATCCACGCCTTGGTGGCCCTGCCCGCCCGAGGTGCGTGGTCGGCATCGATGGCCGCAGCCCTCTCCACCGCCCAGACACTGCGCACCGAGTTGCGCGGTGCCGGGGTGCGGGTGATGAACGTCTTCCCCGGGCCGATCGACGAAGAGTGGGAACAGCTCACCCCGCCGCCCAAGCTCGCGCCCTCCGCGGTGGCCAAAGCCATCGTCAAGGGCCTGCAGGACGGGCTCGAGGATGTCTATGTCGGCGAAATCGCCGAGGAAATCCGGGAACGCCTCAGAGACAACCACAAGGCAGTCGAGCGCGAGCTCGGTCAATAAGAACGGCACGACAAGCACAGGAGACAAGCGATGACCACCCCCATCCTCACCCAGTTCATGAACGAACTGCTTTCCGGCCGGCTGAAGCTGGTCGATCTCACCCAGACGCTCACGCCCGAGTTTCCCACCATCGTGCTGCCGCCGGAGTTCGGTCAGGCCTGGCCGTTTCGCATCGAGGAGATCTCGCGCTACGACGAGCGCGGCCCGGCCTGGTACTGGAACAATTTTTCGATGTCCGAGCACACCGGCACCCACTTCGACGCACCGATCCACTGGATCTCGGGCAAGGACCAACCCGACAACGCCGTAGACTCGATCCCGGCCGAGAACTTCATCGCATCCGCCTGCGTGATCGACGTGTCGGCAGAGAGTGCAGCGAACCCCGACTTTCTGCTCACGATCGACTTCGTCAAGGCCTGGGAAGAAAAGCACGGCCGCATTCCCGAACGGGCATGGGTGCTGCTGCGTACCGACTGGTCCAAGCGCACGACGCCCGCCGAATACCTCAATATGGCTGAAGACGGTGCGCACTCACCCGGCCCCGATGCCGAAGTCGTGCCCTGGCTGATCCGTGAGCGCAATGTTCACGGCTTTGGTACCGAATCGGTGGGCACCGACGCCGGTCAGGCTCATCACCTCAACCCGCCCTACCCCTGCCACTACTACATGCATGGCAACAACCGCTATGGCCTGCAATGCCTGACCAATCTTGACCAGTTGCCGCCCCAGGGCACGCTGATCTTCGCCGCCCCGCTCAAGATCCGCAACGGCTCGGGCAGCCCGCTGCGGGTGCTGGCGCTGGCGCCGACGGCATGAGGAGCGCGTGATGAGCGAAAAACTGGTCGCATTGGTCACCGGCGGCTCGGCCGGGATAGGCGCCGACATCTGCAAGCGCATGCTCGAAGACGGCTACGAGGTTGTGTCGCTTGCACGCCGCGCGCCGGACTGGACCCACCCGCGCTTCACCAGCGTTCAAGTTGACCTCCTCGATGCCACAGCCACCGAAGAGGTCGCGCAGCAGGTCGCACGGGACTTTCCGGTGAGTCACTTCATCCACAATGCCGGCGTGATCTGGCCCAAGCTGCTCGGCGAGGTCAGCCTGGACGAACTCCAGGGTCTCACCCAGATCCACCTCGGCGCCGCCATCAGCCTGATGCAGGCGGTGCTGCCCGGCATGAGCGAACGCCAGTTCGGCCGCGTCGTGCTGATGTCATCGCGCGGTGCACTGGGCCTGCCGACCCGCAGCGCCTACTCGGCGACCAAGGCCGGCATGATCGGCATGGCGCGCACCTGGGCACTGGAACTCGGGCCCAGGGGCATCACCGTCAATGTGGTCGCACCGGGCCCGATCCAGACCGACATGTATTACGCGGTCATCGAGGCCGGCAGCGAGCGCGAAAAGAACCTTGCCGCCAGCATTCCGGTGCGCCGGGTCGGTCGCGCCGATGACGTCACCCGCGCGGTGATGTTCTTCGCCGACCCGGCCAACAGCTTCGTCACCGGACAGACGCTCTACGTCTGTGGCGGTGCAAGTGTAGGCAGCCTGACCCTGTGAACCCCCGCCCCGCAACCCCTGTCGTCATAGCCCAACCGGAGATCATCACCATGATGCTGAAGAAAGTCACCGCTGCCCTCACCCTCGCGGCCCTTGCCACCTTTACCGGCGGCGTGGCTGC
>JAEUNS010000100.1 GCA_016790005.1 Zoogloeaceae bacterium | reverse complement strand
TCGCGTGCGAGTGGAACGCTGCTTTGCTATTACCGACACCAGGCGCATGGCGATCCATTCCTGTGGCCCGGTCTGAACGATATCACTGCGTTCGTCGACTTCACCGCAGTGGCAGAGGCCGGGTTTGATGCGGGGCTGGATGTGTTGGGTTACACGACGCAGGCGGCTTTTCTGTTCAATTGCGGCATTCTCGATTGCCTTGCCCGGCGCGGGCCAGAGACGGGGGCGGACTACATCCGCGCAGCCCGCGCGGTGCAGCGCCTGACCACACCTCAGGAGATGGGCGAACTCTTCAAGGTGTTGGCGCTGGGGCGTAGCGTCGACCTGCCGCTTGTAGGCTTCGCCCGCGGCGATCGCCTTCACACCCTGTAATGGGATGTCTCGCGGGGCTTTACTTGCGTGGGCCGAGCGTGGAATCCAGCCAGTCGGCGATATGCTCCGCAACCGTCTCCCAGTCTCGTTCGAGCATCACGCCATGGCCCATGCCCGGAAATATGTGCGACTCGGTTTCGTAGGTGGAAGCGGTCATCTGGACTTGCGAGGGGGCGATGAGGTGGTCATGCTCGGCACCCAGAACCAGCAGCGGCGGGCGGTGCATGCGCGACACATGCGGGAGATTGAATAGCGTCATATCCCATATCGCGCGGTGGGATTCGGGTTGCGAAAGTTTCGCGTAGCGCAACAGTCGTTCGGGTTCGACGGGCTGATGAAAGAGCGCCTCGCGGATGCTGTCGAGGTCGGGTGGTCCGCCGCCCATCATGCGGTTGAGGTCGGCGAGTACGCCCGGTTTGTTGAACATCAGGCCAAAGGCTGAGCTCATCAGGCCCTGCGGCGGTACTGAGCACAGCAACACCGCAGCCGGTACTTCACCCTGTTCGAGATATTTCTGCACCACCATGCCGCCCATCGAGTGGCCAATGAGCACTGGCGGCGCAGGGAGCGCAGCGATCACTTCCTGAACATCGGCCACATAGTCGCCGATCGAAAAGCTGTCGAGCAGGCCGCGTCGGCGGCTGTGGCCGTGACCGGACAGGGATAAGGCATAGCTGGAATAGCCCCGCGCGGCAAAATACGGCAGAAAGTATTCGTCCCAGCACCACGCACCGGTGTAGGCACCATGTACGAACAGCAAGGGGTTTGCCCGGGTAGGCACACCCTCCGGACTGCGAACCAGGACTTCGAGGTCGCCGAAGCGTGAAGTATTCATTTTGGGATCTCCATGCCGCGCTGGACTGCGGGGCGTGCGCCGACGCACTCGAACCAGCGCTTGAGCGCCGGGAAGCGCTTGAGGTCGATGCCCTGCCAGCCATGGCGGGCAATCCAGGGAAAACATGCAATGTCGGCGATCGAATAGCTCGCGCCACCCAGCCACTCGTGATCACTCAGCCGGGTGTTGAGTACGCCATAGATGCGCGCGGCCTCCTTGGAGTAGCGGTCGATCGCGTAAGGGATCACCTCAGGCGCAAAGCGCAGAAAGTGATGCGCCTGGCCGAGCATCGGCCCGACACTCCCCATCTGGAACATCAGCCACTGAATTGCCTCGAGCCGGCTGCGCAGATCTGCCGGCAGCAGCTTGCCCGCCTTGCCCGCCAGATACAGCAGGATCGCGCCGGACTCGATAACCGTGATCGGCTTGCCTTCCGGGCCCTCGCTATCGACGATCACCGGAATCTTGTTGTTCGGGTTGAGTGCAAGAAAGTCGGGGGCGAATTGCTCGTTGCGGGTGATGTCGATCGGCCGGACCTCGTAGGGAAGGGCGAGTTCTTCCAGCGCAATCGAGATCTTTCTGCCGTTCGGGGTGCTCCAGGTGTACAGCGTGATCATCTTGGGGGCTCTGGCAACCCGGGTCTCAGCCGCATTTGCGGTCGCAGTCCCGGCCGGGGTTTAATGGGTCTTTCGGGGTGGAGACGTGCATGCTCAAATGGGTTTTGGTGGTTGTGGCGCTGGTGCTGATCACGGGCCTGTATCGCGATGCCTTGTCTCGACACCTGCGCTTGGGGCGGCTACCGGGCGACCTCAACTTTCGTTTCAGGGGCCGGGCGTACAGCTTTCCGTTTGCAAGCACGGTGCTCCTGTCCTTGCTCGCCTGGCTCATTCTGCGCGCAATCTGATCTCTGTCGCGAGCATAGTCGATTGCAATTCTTCAGTTTCATTGGAATGCTGCAATTCTAGCCTTGACTGCTGCAACACGTGCGGCGTGAACTTCTTCCGGGATTCTGCGCTTTTCGGTGCAGGCGCGCGCCAGCGCCCCCGCGTCGACAGCTGCCGCCGCGGCCCGGGCGCTGCGCCAGCTATCGGCCGCGACATAGGCTGCAGAGGCCTTTCCGGGCCGGCCATGAAAATCACACTCGCAGGCAGCGAGCATCAGCTCGAAGCGTTGCGGGCGCCTGAAGGCGTCACAGCGTTCGAGCAGTTTGACCATGGTCGCGGGCCGCAGCTGCTGGGCCTGATGAATCAGCCCGTGCTCGCGCGCAACCATTTCGGCGAGATCGCGGCACTCGCTCGGGGCCTTCAAACGCTCCGAAACCACACGCGCATGCCCGGCGCTGCGCGCTTCGTGGCCGTAATGATGCGGCAGCACCTCGGTGGCGGTGTCACCCTTGCCCAGGTCATGCAGCAGGCAGGCCCAGCGCACCTCCAACGGTTGTGCCCTGGCGGCGGCCTGGTCGATGACGGCCAGCACATGTACCCCGGTGTCGATCTCGGGGTGGTGCTGGGCGGGTTGGGGGACGCCGAACAGTCGATCGAGCTCTGGCAGGATGCGTGTCAGTGCGCCACATTCGCGCAAGCTTGAAATCATGCGTGAGGGCGTCGACTCCATGAGGCCGCGCGCGAGCTCCTGCCACACCCTTTCGGCGACCAAGTGATCGACTTCGCCCCGGTCGACCATGTTGCGCATCAGCGCGAGGGTTTCCGGAGCAACGGTAAAATCAGCAAAACGTGCCGCGAAACGTGCAACCCGCAGGATGCGTACCGGGTCTTCGCCAAAGGCGGAACTGACATGCCTGAATACGCGCCGTTCGATGTCGGCCGTACCACCATGTGGATCGATAAGCTTGCCATCGTCATCACAGGCGATCGCGTTGATGGTGAGGTCGCGACGCAGCAGGTCGTCTTCGAGGGTCACGTCCGGCGCCGCATCGAATGCAAAGCCCTTGTAACCGTGACCGGTCTTGCGCTCGGTGCGCGCGAGCGCGTATTCCTCATTCGTGTCGGGATGGAGGAATACCGGGAAGTCCTTGCCCACCGGCCGGAAACCGCGCGCAAGCATCTCGTCGGGGGTGGCGCCCACGACCACCCAGTCGCGGTCCTTGACCGCAAGCCCGAGGAGGCGGTCGCGGACCGCACCCCCGACCATGAAGGTCTGCATCAGCCTTGATTGCGGTGCGCGTGGCAGCGCAGCGGGTAGTAGCGTCCGCGCAGGGTGCGGTTGGCGATGTAGGCGGGGGCAACCGATTCGAGCGCTGTGGGCACAAGACCGAACGGTAGCGGGGCATTGCTGGTGACGTTGTCGGACTGCATCGAGCGGACGTTGTCGCGGCTCATCAGCGGCGTAGGGGCGAACTCCATCAGGCGCGCCTGGAGCATCGCCAAACCTTCCGACAAGGCGAAGATCGGCCGCTTCTTGCCGACCAGCGAGGACACGTATTCGACCAGTTGCCGCAGGGTATATACGCCGGGGCCGGCGATGTCGTATGTCTGGCCGGCCGCTTCAGGCTTGTTCAGGCAGTTCCACACGACCTCGGCGACATCCTCTACATAAACCGGCTGAAAGCGTGCGTTGGCGCCAGCCAGGGGTAGTGCCGGGAACAGGCGGGCGAGCTTGGCGAACAGGTTGAGGAAGCTGTCGTCACGGCCAAAAATCACCGACGGGCGAAGAATGGTCCAGGCGAGGTCGGTGCCCGCTGCGCGAATGACGGCCTCACCTGCGGCCTTCGAGCGCTGGTACTCGGACGGTCCGTTAGCATCGGCGCCGAGTGCGCTGACATGGATCAGGCTCTTGACCCCGGCCTTGCGGGCCGCCGCCACGACCTTCTCGGGCAGGCTTACATGCGCCCTGGCGAAGTCGGGGCCGTAAGGCGTGCCGCTTTTGGAGTGAAGCACCCCGACGAGGTTGACCACCGCATCTGCGCCAGCAAAAAGGCGCTCCAGGGTCGCCGGGTCGTGGACATCCGCCTCGACCACTTCGGCCGTGGGCAGCAACATCACATGGCCGGCACGGCTTCGCCGCCGCGTGGGAATCAGCACCGAGACGCCGGCTTCGGACAACCGGTTGGCGATGGCGCTTCCTACGAAGCCGGTACCACCCACTAGAACGACGCGATCAGGTTTCATCATGCAGCTTCCGTAAAAGAATCAATCAGTGACAGATATGTTTGTGACCGGATAGGCCCGGCCGTGCATTCGCAATTTCATCTCTCCGTTTGCGAGGGGGCAATGATCCCCAGCCGCGCTTTGAGCGATTGCGGCCTTTGCTCCAGCAAGGCCGCGTAGATCACTGCGTTAGCGAGCACCTTCTTGACATAGTCGCGGGTTTCGTCGAACGGGATCGTTTCGGCGTAGATTGCGCCTTCGAGCGGCTTCTGGTCGCGCCAGCGGGTCGCCCGCCCTGGTCCGGCATTGTACCCAGCCGAGGCCAGCACCGGATGACTGTCGAGATCGGTCATGATGATGCGCATGTAGCTCGTCCCGAGCAGCACATTGGTGTGCGGATCGGCAAGCATGCCCTGGTTGTAGTCGGCGAGCCCGATCTTGCCGGCAACCCACTTTCCGGTCGCGGGCATCACCTGCATGAGCCCCTGTGCGCCGGCCGATGAGCGCGCAGGGGCAATGAAGCGGCTTTCCTGGCGCATCAAACCATACACCCAGGCCATGTCGAGATTCTGCTCTTTCACCTGCGGTTCGATCAGTTCGCGGTAGGGGGTGATGAAGCGCAGGTCGAAGTTCGCGTTCGCGCTGCCCAGCTCGGCGGTATTGATGGCGCGATCGTACAAACCCTGCTCGAGTGCCAGGCTCGCTGCTGCGCTCAAAAAGCCATCATCCTTGCCGCGCACGGCCCAGGCCCATTCGCGGATTGCCTCGGTCTGCATTTCGAGACGATACAGCGCTAGTGCGCGCTTGAGCCCCGGGTCGCCCGCGACGCGTGCCTTGTCCGCCGGTGTTGCCAGGCGATGGGGGGGGGGAGGAGAAAAAAGATTGCCGAGCTCCTCGTTGGCCAGCAGGCCATAGAAGTGGGTTTCGCTCGCGATGCGGCGATAGAGTGCCTGTGCTTCGACTTCACGCCCCTGGGCCGCGTGGGAGCGCGCGAGCCAGTACACCCATTCCGCTTGCTGGCGTTCCGATTCAGGCAATTTTTCGATGAATGCCTCGACCTCCTGCCAGCGCTCCAGGCGCAAGGCAGCGCGCACCCGCCAGGCACGTTTTTCGGGGCTAAGGGGCAGGTCGCCGGCTGCGGCAAACCAGTCGGCCGCGAGTGGCAGACGCGAAAGCGCGCCGTGATAGCCGAGCACTGAATACGCGTAGGTTCGCTCCTCGGGCGTCAGGCGTTCGCCGAAGCGCAGCAGATGGACATAGGCGGCATCTGGGTCTTCACGAGCGATCCGGGTGAGTGCCACGAGTGCCAGTTCCCGATCGGGCCGGGTCGTCGCGAAATTCGGGGGCAGGCGGTCGAGGTACGCTGCGGGTGCTTTCAGCGCCTGGTCCAGCGTCGCGCGTGGGGGGGCAAGATTGGCCGGCAGCCATGCCACCGTCGCGCGCGCTCGCTCGGGCGTGCGGCTGTCGATCTGGCGCCGGAAGCGCCACCATACTTGGTCTTCGGTGATGTCGCCGCGCCGAGCGAGGCTGCCCAGTACTTCGTCGCACGCCGCATGATTGTTCACCAGCGACAGCCAGCTGGCGCTGACCTCGGCGCCCAGGCTGGGTTCGCCGGTGGCGAGTCGCGCCTGCCACTGAAGGCAACGCAACTCTTCGTCCGGGCGGACCAGCGCCGGGTACGCGCCGATGAAGGCGATCCACTGGCCGTCCTTGGCCATGCGTTTCAGCCATGTCGTGCGCAGGCGTTCTGCCAATACGGTATTGTCGTGGCGCGTCAGGAAAGTATTGATCTCTTCGACCGGTGGCGGCGCCGAGCCCGCCGCCGTGCTCAGCAGCAACCAATATGGAACATAGGCATCGAGCGGATGGTCATCGGGCTGAGCGGCAAGCGCCTCCAACGTGTTGCGGTCGCCGGTGCGAAGTGCCTCGCGCGCGGCGACGATTCTGCCGTCCCCGGGGTGGTTCTGGGCGCTGGCACTTGTACTGATCAGGACAACCCACATTAAGATTGCGGGCAAGGCCCATTTGCTCATCTTGCACTCCATTCATTGACCGACATTATCGCAGACCTGATGCCCTTGCCACCGATCAACCCCGAATTAGCCGCGACACGCAAACAGCTCCGCGAGCGGGCGATTGCCGCACGCTCGGTGATGTCCGACACCCTGCGCGCCGAGTTTACTGCGGCAATCGAAAGCAGGCTCGCGCTTTTGCTTGCTCAACTGGATGCGCGGATGCTCGGATTCTGCTGGCCGTTTCGCAATGAGCCCGACCTTCGCAACTTCGTCAGGCAGTGGCTGGCCGCCGATGTGCAGCGCCGCGCAGCCCTGCCGGTGGTGCTGGACAAAGCTGCGCCGATGGTGTTTCGCGAATGGTGGCCGGAAATGCCGCTGAGTGTCGACCGCCATGGCATTCCCATTCCGGCCAACGGGCCGCCGGTGGTGCCTGACGTGGTGCTGATTCCGCTCAACGCGTTCGACGCCGCGGGCTTTCGGCTTGGTTACGGTGGGGGCTATTTCGACCGCACGCTTGCGATGCTCGACAGCATCGCAGTGGGCGTCGGCTTCGAGTCGGGGCGGGTGGCGAGTACGCTGCCCCAGCCGCACGATCGGCCGATGGCCTGGATCGTGACCGAACTGGGGGCTTTCGCGGCGGCGCGTTGAGCGCGTGGCGGTGGGGTGTTCGAGTAGTGGGTTTACAGGGTCATTTGCCCAGAAACATCTGGTACACCGGGTTATCGCTTTCGTCTTGAAAGTCGTAACCCAGCCTGGCAAGGAAATCACCGAACTCGGGCTGGTCGCTCTCGGGCACCTGCAGGCCAACGAGTACCCGCCCGAAGTCCGCGCCATGATTGCGATAGTGGAACAGGCTGATGTTCCAGTCGGAGCGCATCTGCGACAGGAAATTCATTAGTGCCCCCGGCCTTTCGGGAAAGATGAAGCGGTAGATCAATTCGTTATCGACCTGTGGCGCACGACCGCCGACCATGTAGCGGATGTGGCTCTTGGCCATCTCGTCGTCGGTCAGGTCGAGCGCTGGAAGTTCGTGGCGCTCAAGCATCTCGACCAACCTCGCCGCCTCGCCGCGGTTGTGAACAGTGACGCCGACGAATATGTGCGCGCGCTGAGCGTCGGCATAGCGGTAGTTGAACTCGGTGATGTTGCGATTGCCGAGCAGGCTGCAGAACTTCTTGAACGAGCCGGGTTTCTCCGGAATCGTTACCGCCATGACGGCCTCGCGTTGCTCGCCCAGTTCGGCCCGCTCCGCGACGAAGCGCAGGCGGTCGAAATTCATGTTTGCGCCGGATGCGATCGCGACGATGTTCTTGTCGCGCAGCTTGTTCTGCTTGATGTATTCCTTGGCCCCCGCGACTGCGAGCGCACCGGCTGGTTCGAGAATCGAGCGGGTGTCCTCGAACACGTCCTTGATCGCGGCACAGATCGCGTCATTGTCGACCACGATCATCTCGTCAACGTACTGCTGGCATAAGCGAAAAGTCTCGACTCCGACCTGTTTCACCGCGGCACCATCGGCAAACAGGCCGACCTGTTCGAGTATCACCCGTTCGCCTGCCTTCAACGACTGGGTCATCGCTTCGGAATCGACCGCCTCGACGCCGATGATCTTGATCTCGGGGCGCAGCCGCTTCACATAGGCCGCGACGCCCGAGATCAGGCCGCCACCGCCCACGCAGCAGAATATGGCATGGATCGGTTTGCTGTGCGAACGCAGGATCTCCATGCCGATCGTGCCCTGGCCGGCGATCACGTCGGGGTCGTCGAACGGATGGACGAAAGTAAGCTTTTCGGTCTTTTCGAGTTCGAGCGCATGCGCATAGGCGTCGGAGAACGACTCGCCCATCAGCACCACCTCGGCCCCGCGTGCGCGCACGGCGTCAACCTTGATCAGCGGGGTCGATTCGGGCATCACGATCACCGCCCGAACGCCGAGTTTTTCCGCCGACATCGCGACACCCTGGGCATGGTTGCCGGCCGAGGCGCAGATCACGCCGCGCTTGAGTGCCTGCGCGGAGAGGTTGGCCATCTTGTTGTAGGCGCCGCGAATCTTGAAGCTGAACACCGGCTGCATGTCTTCGCGCTTGAAGTGAATGCGGTTGTGCACCCGCGCAGAGAGGTTGGCGGCGAAATCCAGCGGTGTTTCCTCGGCAATCTCATAAACCCGGGCGTTGAGAATGCGTTCGAGGTAGTCGGGGTGTGCGGCGGTCATGGCGGAAGATGGACTCGGCGTGAAGCAAAAGGCTTCGAGGGTATCAGCCCGCAGGGCGCCTCCGCAAGGGGTGATCCTGCAAGCAGGCTCAGGCCATGCCCGACTCGTCGTCAAGCATGTTTTGCTGACGTTCGATGAACTCCTGGGTGGAGTCCATGCCGCGCAACTGCAGGATCGCCGAGCGCACGGCGGCCTCGAGGAGCACCGCGAGGTTGCGACCGGCGGCAACCGGCAACACCGTCCGCCGGATTGGCACGCCGAGGATGTCCTGGGTTTCCTGGTGCATCGGTAGACGCGAAGGGTCGTCCTGGCCAGGAGTGCGCCGCTGCAGATAGACGATCAGGCGCAGGCGCATCTTGCGCCGGCAGGCGGTCTCGCCAAAGATGGTGCGCATGTTGAGAATGCCCAGACCGCGAACTTCGATGAAGTCCTTGAGCATCGCCGGGCAGCGGCCCTCGAGCACCGACGGGGCGATGCGCGAGAACTCAACGATGTCGTCGGCGACCAGACCGTGTCCGCGCGAGATCAGCTCGAGCGCGAGTTCAGACTTGCCGGCGCCTGAGTCGCCGGTGATGAAAACGCCGACCCCCAGCACGTCCATGAAAACCCCGTGCAGCGAGACCTTCTCTGCAAGCTGGCGCGACAGGTAGAGTCGCAACTGGTCTATCACGCTGGCCGAGGCCAGCGGGGTCGTGAACAGCGCTATGCCATTGGCTTCACACAGGGCGCTGACCATCGACGGCACCTCGCAGTCGTCCGCCATGATGATCGCTGGGGGTTGAGCCGAGAAAATCTCGTTGAGGTGATGGGCGATCTTGTCGCGCGATTGCCGGCGTGCCCATGACAGCTCGGCAGCGCCGATAATCTGCAGTCGGTCGGGATGAATCAGGTTGAGGTGGCCAACCAGATCGGCGGGCCAGATGCGCTCTTCGGTGACAGAGATGTCGCGATCAAGCTTGCCGCATACATGCGTCAGCTTGAGCCAGTCACGATGGCTGTCAAACAGCCGTGCGACGCTCGTCCGCCGCATTCGGACCCCACGAGGTGAATAGCGTATGGATGCTTGCAGCGTCGGGGGCGTTCAGCAGGCTCTCGCGAAACTTGCTGTCGCTGAACATTTGCGCCAGCTCCGACAGTAGCTGCAGATGCTGCTCGTTGGCCTGCTCGGGTACGAGCAGAACGAACAGCATGCCCACTGGACGGCCGTCGGGTGCATCGAACTGCACCGGGGTCGTGAGTCGCAGAAAGGCGCCTGCGGCATCCTTCAGACCCTTGATACGACCGTGCGGAATCGCGATACCCTGACCGAGTCCGGTGGAACCGAGACGCTCGCGTGCAAAAAGGCTGTCGAAGACATCGCTGCGGCCGATGCCTTGCTGGTTTTCGAAAAGCAGTCCCGCCTGCTCGAAAACGCGCTTCTTGCTGCTCGCTTCGAGGTCGATGACCACATTTGAAGGAGGTAGTAGGTTGGCTATCAGGCTCATGCTGCACCTGGCCGACACCACGCTCAAGCGTCAAGCTTCGTGTCGGCCCGTTAGGCGTCAATCGGTGCGCGTATACGCATTGAAGGCGCGATTATAAACACACGGCTTCGAACGCGGTAACTAAAAAGTCACGCGCGCAACACCTCAGAGTTCGGCGTCGTGATGCTTGAGGGCATCATGGCCGTGATCCTGATTCTTCTGTTTGTACTTGATCACCTGACGATCGAGCTTGTCGGTCATGGCGTCGATTGCGGCATACATGTCGGCGTCGGTACTCTCGACGAAGATGTCCTTGCCGCGCACATGTACCGTCACTTCGGCTTTCTGATTGAGTTTTTCAACCGACAGGATTACGACGACGCTGGTGACGTTGTCGAAGTGGCGGATTACCCGGTCGAGCTTGCTATTGACGTAGTCACGAATGGCATCGGTAACTTCGACATGGTGGCCGGTGATTTTCAGATTCATGATGACTCCCTTGTTGAATTTAAATCGTCTTGCGTTGACTGACCGGCGGGATATTGAGCGATTCGCGATACTTGGCGATCGTTCTGCGTGCAACCACGATACCCTGCTGGCCCAATAAATCTGCAATCTTCGCGTCGGAAAGCGGTTTCTTGCGTTCTTCGGCATCGATCAACTGGCGAATCAGCGCGCGAATCGCGGTGGAGGACGCTGCGCCGCCGGTGTCGGTGGAGACATGACTGCCAAAAAAGTATTTGAGCTCGAATACACCCCTCGGCGTCGACATGAATTTTTGTGTCGTGACCCTGGAAATCGTGGATTCGTGGAGTTCGAGCTGCTCGGCTATTTCCCGAAGTGTGAGTGGGCGCATCGCCACGTCTCCATAATCGAAGAACTGGCGCTGCTGGTCAACAATGGCTTGCGACACCCGCAAAATCGTATCGAACCGCTGCTGCACGTTCTTGATCAACCAGCGCGCTTCCTGAAGCTGGCTGGTCAGCGCACCGCCCGAGCCGCGGTTCTGCTGCAGGATGCTGGCGTACAAGGCATTCACCCGCAGCCGTGGCATCGCGTCGGCATTGAGCGTGGCGGACCAGCGCCCGCGGTGCTTGCGCACCACGACGTCGGGCACCACATAACGGGTCTCCTGGGTTGAGTACTGCGAGCCCGGATGCGGGTTGAGCGTACAGATGAGTGCATGGGCCTCGCGCAGCTCATCGTCGTTGCAACCGGTGATGCGCTTGATGCGCACGAAGTTGCGCTCTGCCAGCAGCTCGAGGTGCTCGCGCACGATGACCCGGGCGAGGTCACGGACCGCTCCCGGTGGCAGGGCCTTGAGTTGCAGATCGAGGCATTCCTGCGGGCTGCGCGCGCCGATGCCCGAGGGCTCGAGGCTCTGCACCTGATGCAGCGCGATCGAGAGATCTTCGAGGTCGAAATCGAGTTCGGGCGGCAGCAGCGTCAGCAGATCTTCGAGCGACTGGTTGAGGTAGCCGTCATCATCGAGCGCCTCGATGATGAAGCGCACCAAGGCGCGGTCGCGGTCGGTCAGCGGCGCAAGGCTGACCTGCTGGTTCAGGTGGTCGCGCAGGCTGGCGGCTGTGGCCTGAAAGTCCTGAAAATCGCTGTCGTCCTCGTCATCGCGGTTTTGGCTGCCGCCGGTGCCGCTTGTCCAGTCGCCGCCGTCCTCGAAGCTGCTGACTTCGCCGGCCTCTTCACGCGACTCCGGGCTGGTGGTTTCTTCTGGCGTGGACGGGGCTTCGACGACATGCTCGGTCGTTTCGGCGCGTGATGATTCTCCCCCGGCCGAGCGGTAGTCGCCGTCGTCGATGTCCTCGCGCTCGAGCATCGGGTTCTCGAGCAGAAAGCGTTCGATCTCCTGGTTTAGCTCGAGGGTCGACAGCTGCAGCAGCTTGATCGATTGCTGCAGCTGCGGTGTGAGCGTCAGGTGCTGCGAGAGCTTGAGCTGAAGAGAGGGCTTCATGGTGGTGTGTCGATGAGGCGCTTCAAAGCCGGAAATGTTCGCCGAGATACACCTGGCGCACCTGCTCGTTGCCCACGATCTCGTCGGGATGGCCGCTGGCAAGCACGCTGCCCTCGCTGATGATGTAGGCGCGGTCGCAGATGCCGAGGGTCTCGCGCACGTTGTGGTCGGTGATCAGCACGCCGATTCCGCGCTCCTTTAGAAACCGGATGATCTTCTGAATGTCGAGCACCGCGATCGGATCGACACCTGCAAAGGGTTCGTCGAGCAGGATCAGGCGCGGGCTGTTGGCGAGTGCCCGCGCAATCTCGCAGCGGCGTCGCTCCCCGCCCGAAAGCGAGATCGAGGTGTTGTCACGCAGGTGTGCGATGCCGAGTTCCTCGAGCAGCTGCTCCAGCCGGGTCGCGATTTCGTCCTTGTCGAGCCCCTGCAGTTCGAGCACCGCCTTGATGTTGTCGGCCACGCTGAGCTTGCGGAAAACGCTCATTTCCTGCGGAAGGTAAGAGAGGCCGAGGCGCGCGCGCGCATGAATGGGCAGGTGGGTGAGGCGCTGATCGTCGAGCGTGATCTCGCCGTCGTCCGCACGCACGAGCCCCACGATCATGTAGAAGCAGGTTGTCTTGCCCGCGCCATTAGGGCCGAGCAGGCCGACCACCTCGCCGCTACCCACTTCGAAGCCCACGTCGTGGACGACGGTGCGCAGCTTGTAGCTCTTGCGCAGGCCCTTGACCTTAAGCAGACTCATCCGGACTCTCTTTCAGCAGCCTTGTTATCGTTCCCGCAGAAAAACCGCGACTCTGCAGAAATCGCGCCTGTTTCGCCCATTCTGACCGGTCCTGCGGGGTGTTGCCAAATTTGCCCGCCCAAACCGCACGGGCACGGTCCATTTCACTTTCGCAAGCCTCGAGCGCAATCGCTTCTTCGATCACCTCGCGCTCAAGCCCGCGGCGGGCCAGCTCATGCCGGATGCGGGCCAGTCCGAAGCGCGCGGCCTTCGTGCGGACCCATGCGCGGGCAAAACGCTCGTCCGACTGCAAGCCGAGTTCGCCAAGCCGTGCCAGTGTTGCTTCGATCTCGTCGGCACTGCCATGCGCGTTCAGCTTGCGGGTCAATTCACTGCGCGAGTGCTCGCGTTGAGCGAGCAAGCGGATAGCCCGTTCGCGCAGACTCGGGCCGGCCCCCGACATGCTGGATTCCGTTTCAGCTTTCGCTGGTTGAGGCGGCCGCTGCCGGATCTGACTTGATCACGGCCATTGCAGTCAGTCCGACTGTTTCGCGAACCTTGTTCTCGATCTCGCGTGCAAGCGCCGGGTTGTTGCGCAGGAATTCGCGCGCATTGTCCTTACCCTGGCCGATCTTCTCACCCTTGTACGAATACCAGGAGCCCGACTTGTCGACGATCTTGTGGGTGACACCGAGATCGATGATCTCGCCTTCGCGCGAGATGCCCTCGCCGTACAAGATGTCGAACAAAGCCTCGCGGAAGGGCGGTGCGACCTTGTTCTTGACCACCTTGCAGCGGGTTTCGGAGCCGATGACCTCGTCGCCCTTCTTGATCGTGCCGATGCGGCGGATGTCGATGCGCACCGATGCATAGAACTTGAGCGCATTGCCGCCGGTGGTGGTTTCAGGGCTGCCGAACATCACCCCGATCTTCATCCGGATTTGGTTGATGAAGATCACCAGCGTGTTGGTGCGCTTGATGTTGGCGGTGAGTTTGCGCAGCGCCTGGCTCATCAGGCGGGCCTGTAGGCCGGGTAGCTGATCGCCCATCTCGCCCTCGATCTCGGCCTTGGGGGTGAGGGCTGCTACCGAGTCGATGACCACGATCTCGACACCACCCGAGCGCACCAGCATGTCGGCGATCTCGAGCGCCTGCTCACCGGTGTCGGGTTGAGAGATCAATAGATCCTGGATATTCACACCGAGCTTTTCGGCGTAGCCCACGTCGAGCGCATGCTCGGCATCGATGAAGGCCGCGGTGCCGCCAAGCTTCTGCATCTCGGCGATGACTTGCAGGGTGAGCGTGGTCTTGCCCGACGATTCCGGTCCGTAGATCTCGACTACGCGTCCGCGCGGCAGGCCGCCCAGTCCGAGTGCGATGTCCAGCCCCAGCGAACCGGTGGACACGGTCTGGATGTCCATTTCGATGTTGCCGTCGCCCATCCGCATGATGGAGCCCTTGCCGAACTGCTTCTCGATCTGAGAGAGCGCTGCTGCCAGGGCTTTGGCCTTGTTGTCGTCCATTCTTGAATTCCTTTGTGACTTTTGCGAATTATGGCACAGAGATTGCTGTGGGTGGGTTGATTGGCAAAGGCGATTCAATCGGGCGCGCCCATGACGCGCGGCAGCGAGCGAAGCGCATGAATCACGGTTTGACGCCTAACCGCTTCACGGTCACCGGCGAAGCAGAGGGTCTCGGAGATCGCAGGCCTGTCTCGCAGTCCCCAGGCGAGGCAGACCGTTCCGACAGGCTTTCCCGGAACGGCTCCGCCGGGTCCGGCAATGCCGGAAACGGCCAGCGCCAGCTGCGCACGGCTACGCGCGAGTGCGCCGGACACCATTTCGCGCACCGTCTCTTCACTGACCGCACCGTGCTCGCGCAGCGTGTCTGGCGCAACGCCGAGCAGCGCTTGTTTGGACTCATTCGAATAGCTCACGAAGCCACAATCGAACCAGTTTGAGCTGCCCGCGGTTGCGGTGACCACCTCGGCTATCCAGCCGCCGGTGCACGACTCCGCGGTGGAAAGCATCCAGCCGCGTGCCTGCAGGAGTGCGCCGGTCTCGGCGGAAAGGGTACTCAGTTCAACATCCATGGATTCAGCCCGAAAATTCGTACCAGAATTGCCAGCACCAGAAGCGTGTAGGCGGCGGCCAGCGTGTCATCGAGCATCACCCCGAACCCGCCCTTCAGGTGGCTTTTGACCCAGCGAATCGGCTGGGGTTTGACGATGTCGAAGAAGCGGAACAGGGTCACTGCAACGGCCTGCCAGAGCAATGTCGGTGGGGTCAGCAGCAGCACCAGCCAGATCGCGACCATCTCGTCCCAGACGATTGCGTCATGGTCGGTGACGCCGAGCGCGCGCCCGGTGCGGTCACATGCGATCACGCCGGCGAAGAACAAACTCACCAGAAACGCAAAGAACACGAAGTCTGAGACCGGCGTCTTGAGGAGCGGGTAGATCAGCCATGCCAGCAAGGTTGCTGCCGTGCCCGGTGCCCAGGCCGAGAGGCCAGAGCCAAAGCCGAGCGCGATGAAATGCGCCGGATGACTCAGCAAGAAATTGACATTAGGGCGCATGGGGTCTGAAGTGGTCATACCCCAAGGGGGCTTGCGCACTCAGTTCGCCGCCAGGGTTGCGGATCAGCAATTGGCCCGCCTGGTCGGTCAGCGTCCCGATGCGGTTTATCGCCAGGTCAAGCGTGCGGGCGGCAGCCTGAACCTTGGCCCGAGCGGAGGACGGCGCCGCAAACAACAGTTCGTAGTCGTCGCCACCGCTGAGCAACGCAGTGCGCGCCGCCGCGGCGTTTGCACCGCAGGCAAGCAGCGGCGCGATGGGCAGGGCCGCTTCGTCGATGACCGCCCCTACGCCGGAACGCTCGAGCAGGTGTGCGAGGTCGCCCAGCAGGCCGTCCGAGACGTCGAGCATTGCACTGGCCACTTCGCGCAGTTCGAGTCCGAGCGCGACCCGTGGCTGTGGCCGATGCAAGGCAGCAAGGCATTCGAGCTGGCCCGCTGGCGCGAGCTTGAGCTGGCCGCGCAGGCTGGCCAGCCCGAGTGCTGCGCGGCCAGGTTGCCCGCTCACCCACAGGTCGTCTCCCGCTTGTGCGCCGGCCCGCGTGACCGCCTTTCCTGCAGGGACTTCGCCAAAAATGGTCACTGCAAGGTTCAGCGGGCCGCGGGTGGTGTCACCGCCGATCAGGTCGACGCCGAAGCGATGCGCGCAATCGAGGAATCCCCTCGCGAAGGCTGCGACCCAGCTTTCGTCTGGCTGTGGCAGCGACACGGCCAAGAGGGCCCAGCGAGGCTCGGCCCCCATCGCGGCAAGGTCCGAGACGTTTACCGCCAGCGCCTTCCAGCCAAGGTCGTACGGATCGGTGTCGGCGAAAAAATGGGTGTCGGCCACCAGCATATCGGTCGAAACGGCCAGCTGCATGCCAGGCCTGCAACGCAAGAGCGCGGCGTCGTCGCCCACGCCGAGATCGGTGTGCTTTACGGCATGCGTGAAGTAACGGCGAATCAGGTCGAACTCGGAGGACATTTGAGCGATGTGTGAGCGGCGTTGGGGTGGTG
>JAEUNS010000060.1 GCA_016790005.1 Zoogloeaceae bacterium | reverse complement strand
AGGGTGCCGACGCGATCAGCTCGATTATGAGCGAGTCGCAGCTCAACTGGCAGGGTGCGCAGGAGCTAGCCGCTGCGCGTCAGCACGAGGGCGGAATCTCGGCCATGGTCATCGATATCGATCGCTTCGACGACATCGTGATGCGCCACGGACTCAAGGTTGCCGAGCTGGTTGCACGCAAACTCTCGCGTATTCTCACCGCCAAGGTTCGCCAGGAAGACTCCGTCTCGCAACTCGGGCCGGGTCGTTTCGCGGTATTGTCGCCCCTGTCAGACGCCATGAGTTGCTGCGCGTTCGCATTACGTCTGCAAAAGGCGATCAAGAAACTGGTGATGACCTACCGTGAGGACCGGATCCGGATCTCGATCACGGCCGGTGTCGCAAGCTCTGCCTCCGATGGGATTCAAAGCGTCAGTCACCTGATCAACATTGCGCTACAGCGTGCCGCCGAGGGTGCGCGCGCCGGCGGCGGGCGGGTCGTCAGCGACCGGGGCGAGGTCAATGACGACGAGGTCGAGCGTGCGCTCAAGAGAACGGTCAGCATTGACCAGGTGCTCATGCGCCTGAAAATGGGTGATGAGACTGAGCCGAGAGGGCAGCTGGCGGAGATCATTGCACGCCTCATGCCCCTGCTGGCGTTGATTGAATCCGAGTTGCACTGTGGCATACCAATCGATGTTCTGGCGTCGATCAAGACCGACCCGCAGTTTTGCGGGTACGACGAGAGGGAAACATGATTTCCCCAACTGCAGTAGAGTGGCAACAAGAATAAGGGGGAGGTGTCGGTTGATTCCGGCGCACAAGAATCACCCCCGGCTGTGACAGCAAGACTCTAGGGAAATTAAAAGGGAGAGGAATAGATGTCCAAATACACAGAGTTTCACCGCCGTTCAATCGAAGATCGCGACGCCTTCTGGGCCGAGCAGGGCAAGTTGGTCCATTGGAACAAACCCGCGGAGCAAGTCTGCGATTTTTCCAGGCCGCCATTCGTAAAGTGGTTCAAGGGTGGGGAAACCAACCTGTGCTACAACGCGGTCGATCGGCATGCCGCAAAGCGCCCTAACGACCAGGCTTTGATCTACATCTCCACTGAGACCAACGAAGAAAGGGTCTATTCGTTTGCAGAGCTGCAGCGTGAAGTCGAGCGTATGGCGGCGATCTACCAGGATCTCGGGGTAAAGCGCGGCGACCGCGTACTGATCTACATGCCGATGATCGCCGAGGCCTGCTTCGCGATGCTCGCCTGCGCACGCATCGGTGCGATTCATTCGGTGGTGTTCGGCGGTTTTGCGGCTGGTTCGCTGGCTACCCGTATCGACGACGCCAAGCCGGTGCTCATGGTCAGCAGTGACGCGGGCATGCGCAATGGCAAGCCCGTGCCCTACAAACACCTGGTCGACGAGGCCTGCAAGATCGCGGAATTCCCGCCGCAAAAAGTGTTGATCATCGATCGCGGCCTGGACAAGGGCTTTCCCAGAGTTGCAGGGCGCGATGTCGATTACGCCGAGCTGCGGGCAAAGCACATCGATGCCACTGTGCCGGTGGTCTGGCTAGAGTCATCCGAACCCAGCTACATCCTGTACACCTCCGGCACGACCGGCAAGCCCAAGGGCGTGCAGCGCGACACCGGCGGCTATTCGGTTGCGCTTGCGGCTTCGATGAAAAACATCTTCACCGGTGGCGAGGGCGAGACCATGTTCTCGACTTCCGACATCGGCTGGGTGGTCGGTCACAGCTACATCATCTATGGCCCCTTGCTCGCCGGCATGGCCACCATCATGTATGAAGGCACGCCGTTGCGGCCCGATGCCGGTATCTGGTGGCAGATCGTCGAGAAGTACAAGGTTACGGTCATGTTCTCGGCTCCGACGGCGGTGCGGGTGCTGAAGAAGCAGGATCCAGCCTTCCTCAAGAAATACGATCTGTCCACCCTCAAGGCCCTGTTTCTCGCCGGCGAGCCGCTCGACGAGACCTCCCACCAGTGGATCATGGAGGAGCTCGGCATTCCGGTCATCGACAATTACTGGCAGACCGAGACCGGCTGGCCGATGCTGGCGGTGTGCCGCGGCGTAGAAGACAGCAAGATTAAGCTCGGCTCACCCGCCTTCCCGGTCTATGGCTTCGACTTGCGCATCTACCGCGAAGACGGTACCGAGTGCGGCGCCAATGAGAAGGGTATCGTCGGCATCGTTCCGCCCTTGCCGCCGGGTTGCCTGTCGACGGTGTGGGGGCAGGACGATCGCTTCATATCGACTTACTTCACCTTGTTCACCGATCCGGTGGTGTATTCGTCGTCCGACTGGGGCATCAAGGACGAGAATGGCTATCACACCATTCTCGGGCGCATGGATGACGTGATCAACGTCGCAGGTCACCGCCTTGGCACCCGTGAGATCGAAGAGGCGGTGCAGACCCATCCGGCCATCGCCGAAGTCGCGGTCGTGGGTGTGCACGACGAGCTCAAGGGCCAGATGCCGATGGCCTTCGCGGTGGTCAAGGATGCGAGCACCGTCGACACGGCCGAAAAACGCGCCGTGCTCGAGAAGGAAGTGATGAAGAAGGTCGACGAGAGTCTGGGCGCGATCGCACGTCCGGGTCGGGTGCTGTTCATCAACGGTCTGCCCAAGACCCGATCGGGCAAGATGCTGCGCCGCTCTATCCAGGCACTGGCCGAAGGGCGCGATGCGGGCGATCTGACCACCATCGACGATCCGAGCACGCTCGACCAGATCAAGGCGGCACTCGCGAAGTAAATCAGCAGTGTGCCTGGGGCGTGCTCATGAGCTTGCCCCAGGCGTGAGCGATACTAAAATACCCGCCGATCAAGGCGGGTTTTTTTGGTGCGCTGAGGGTTCAGACGTTAGCAATACGCGAGTTGGCGAGCGACAGCCGGGTCGACAGCACTTCGAGAAAAGCCTTGTAGAAGTGCATCCGGCAGGTGTCGGATGCACGCTGCAGCGTCTTTGCGCCGATGCGTACGACGCTCACATCGGTGACCGCCTCGACCGAGGCTGAACGTACCCCGCCCCCGGCCGAAAACAGTGCCATTTCGCCGAAACAGTCACCCGGTGTGAGCAGGTTGAGTAGTTTGCCGCGCTTTTTTACCCGGGCTTCGCCAGCAGCCAGAAAGCAGAAGTGGTCGCCGGCTTCTCCTTCTTTCATGATCAGCGCGCCGGGCTGCTCGCGATGCCATTTTGAAAAGCCCACGACCTCCCAGATCTCGACGTCCGAAAATTCGCGAAAGAAACCCAGTTCACGCAAGGTTTGAAACTTTTCGGTGTCGGCAATCGCGGTGGTGTCGAGATTGAGGGTGCGGCTGCGAAAGGCCCGCGCCAGATCCTGGGAGAACTCGGACCAGTCCTGATAGCGTCGATCGAGATCGCGTTCCATTGCGCGTCTGACGATCGCATCGAGTGCGGGCGGCACGCCGGTGCGCAACTCCGACGGTGCCGGTGGAATTTCGTGCGCGATCTTGTAGATCAGGCTGTAGTTGTTGTCGCTCTCGAACGGAAGGCGCCCGGTGAGCAGCTGATACATCACCACGCCCAGCGAATAGATGTCGGTGCGCTGATCGACCGGCATCTCGCGTACCTGTTGCGGCGACATGTAGGCTGGCGAGCCGACGCCGGCGACCTGAGTGGTGTCGCTTGCAGTCTGATAGGCGGCGCCGAAGTCCGAAAGCTTGATGTCCTGCCCGTCGGGTGAGGTCAGCAGGATGTTGGCCGGTTTGATGTCGCGGTGGGTGATGCCGTGGTGAAACGCGTAATCGAGGGCCCGGGTGCATTTGAAGATGATCTCGACCAGGCGCTCGAATGGCAGCAGATGGTCAGGCGAGGTGAATCGCTCGAGGGTGCCGCCGGGAACATACTCCATCACCACAAAGGCCTCGTCCTGATCCACAGAGGCGTCGAAGATCTGCACGATGTGAGGGTGATTGAGCTTGCCCGCGAGCGAGGCTTCGTTCATCAGCAAATGTCGATAAAGCTGCCCGCGGTCGCGGTCACGCAACATCTCCGGATGCAGTTGCTTGAGCGCCACTTCGCGCCGGGTGAATGGATCGAAGGCCAGATAGACCAGACTCGTCGCACCCTCGCCGATCCGGCGCCGGATCTCGTACTTGCCGATCTTGGTTACGGGCACGCTCACACTGACTCGCCGCGCTTATTCGAGAAGCTTGCGCGCATGTTCGATCGCGGCCCGCACCGCCGTGGGTGCTGTGCCACCGACATGCGCGCGTGATTCGAGTGACCCCTCGACCGTCAGCACGGCAAACACGTCGTTGCCGATCAAGTGCGAGAATGCCTGCAACTCGGCTAGGCTGAAATCCGGCAGGTCGCACCCGCGTGATTCTGCAGCACGCACCGCCAGAGCGACCGCTTCATGCGCGTCACGAAACGGCAGTCCCTTCTTCACCAGATAGTCGGCGAGATCGGTTGCGGTCGCGTAGCCTTGCTTGAGCGCGGCGCGCATCGCCTCGGGTTTGACCCGGATCCCGGTGATCATGTCGGCATAGATGCGCAAGGTGTCGATGACGGTGTCCGCGGTGTCGAACAGCGGCTCTTTATCTTCCTGGTTGTCCTTGTTGTAGGCGAGCGGCTGGCCTTTCATCAGGGTCAGCAGCGCGATCAGACTGCCATTGACGCGGCCGGTCTTGCCGCGCACCAACTCGGGCACATCGGGGTTCTTCTTCTGCGGCATGATGCTCGAGCCGGTGCAGAAGCGGTCGGCGAGATCGATGAAGCCGAAGCGCGGGCTCATCCACAGGATCAACTCTTCCGACAGGCGCGATAAATGCATCATCAGCAGCGATGCGGCTGCACAGAACTCGATTGCAAAATCGCGATCGCTGACCGCGTCGAGCGAGTTGGTGCAGATTTCGTCAAATCCGAGCTCACGCGCGACAAACGCGCGGTCGATCGGATAGCTGGTGCCGGCAAGCGCTGCGCTGCCCAGCGGCAG
Organism: Zoogloeaceae bacterium; assembly: GCA_016790005.1. GTDB lineage: Bacteria > Pseudomonadota > Gammaproteobacteria > Burkholderiales > Rhodocyclaceae > UBA2357. The sequence goes on along the minus strand of JAEUNS010000060.1, from coordinate 1,126 downwards.
GCGGTTAAGCCGTCGGCGTGCGTCCTGAAAGCGCTCCGCGTCACGCCGGGTCATTTCGAAATACGCCATCAGGTGGTGACCGAAGGTGACCGGCTGGGCGACCTGCAAATGGGTGAAACCGGGCATCGGTGTTGCGGCGTGCGCTTCGGCGACGTTCAGAAGGTTCTTCTGAAATTCGCCGATCAGCGCGACAATCTGATCGATCGCATCGCGCAACCACAGGCGGATGTCGGTGGCGACCTGATCGTTGCGGCTACGGCCGGTATGCAGGCGTTTGCCGGCGTCGCCCACCAGCGCGGTCAGGCGCTTTTCGATATTGAGGTGGACGTCTTCGTCGTCGAGGCTCCAGGTGAATTCGCCACGCTCGATTTCACCCATGATCTGACCGAGGCCCGATTCGATGCTGGCCAGATCGTTTACCGAAATGATGCCCTGGGCTGCAAGCATTCGCGCATGTGCGAGTGAGCCGCGTATATCCTGGTTTGCCATGCGCTGATCGAAGAGGATCGAAGCGGTGTAGCGTTTCACCAGCTCGGATACCGGCTCGGAAAAACGTCCCGACCAGGCCTTGGTGGGTTGCGATGTTGAAGTGTCTGTCATGATTTCGTGATACGAACCGGTGGCCGCAGCGCCGCAATGCGCGCTCTCTTTAGGGTGAATTCGAGTTGAATGGAAAGTATAAAGCAAAAGCCTGATCGAACCGGCCCGCAACGAATGCTTCCTGATTTTCGCAATCTCGGGGTGGTCTTGCGTGTGCTGGTGCTGGTCAATCTGCTCGGTCTTGCCACGGTGCTGATTCAGCACTCGACCGTGGTCGGCCTGGGTGATGCTTTGCTGCGGATGGCTGGGGTGCTCGAACTGCCGCTGTTCGTCTCGATACTCGTGCTCTATCTGTTTCAGCCGCGGTTTGCGCGGCTGTCGACCGCGCTCTGGCGGGGGGGGCTTCTTGCAATCGTGGCGATTGTCGTGGGTGGAGTTTCGACGTTGGACGGAGGGCGCGCGGAGTCTGGGCTGTGGCGCGAAATCGCTTGGGGGCTCACCGCCTGCGTAGTGTGCATGGCCTACCTGGATTGCCGCAATCAGCGTTTCTCGCCCGCACTGACCGAGGCGCGCCTGATGGCCTTGA
>JAEUNS010000041.1 GCA_016790005.1 Zoogloeaceae bacterium | reverse complement strand
GCTAGAGCAAATTCATGAAACAGTACCTAGACCTGATGCAGCACGTTCTGGCTCACGGGCATCGCAAGGCAGATCGCACCGGCACCGGGACACTTTCGGTGTTCGGATGGCAGATGCGTTTCGATCTCGGCGCCGGCTTTCCACTGCTGACGACCAAGAAGCTCCACATGCGCTCGATCGTGCACGAGTTACTGTGGTTCCTGAAGGGTGAGACCAATATTCGTTACCTCAAGGAGAACGGGATTTCGATCTGGGACGAATGGGCCGATGAGTCAGGAGAACTCGGGCCGGTCTACGGCAAGCAGTGGCGCAGTTGGCAATGCGCCGATGGGCGCTGCATCGATCAGATAGCGCAACTGGTAGACGGCCTCAGGCGCAATCCGGATTCGCGCCGCCATCTGGTCGTGGCATGGAACCCGGCGGAGGTCGATCAGATGGCACTGCCGCCCTGCCATGTGCTGTTTCAGTTTTATGTTGCGGATGGACGACTGTCGTGCCAGCTTTATCAACGCAGTGCAGACATCTTTCTGGGCGTGCCATTCAACATTGCGTCGTATGCACTGCTTACCTTGATGCTTGCGCAGGTTTGCAGGCTCAAGCCGGGAGAGTTCATCTGGACCGGAGGCGACTGTCATCTCTACCTGAATCACCTTGAACAGGTGCGGGAGCAACTGTCACGAACACCGGGCACGGCGCCGCAGATGAAACTCAACCCTGACGTTTCGGATCTCTTTGGGTTCCGCTTCGAGGATTTCACGCTTGAGGGCTATTCGCCGCAACCACATATCAAGGCACCGGTCGCGATATGAGCCCGCTGCCGGAGCTGATCCTCATCGCGGCCCTCGCGCGCAACGGCGTCATCGGACGTGACAACGCACTGCCTTGGCGGCTGCGCGCCGACCTCCAGCACTTCAAAGCGGCGACCATGGGCCATCCCATCCTGATGGGGCGCAAGACCTGGGAGTCGCTTGGACGCCCCCTGCCCGGACGCAGTAACCTTGTACTGACGCGCGACCCATCGTTCAAAGCCGAAGGGGTGACCTGCTTCGCCAGTCTGGATGCCGCACTCGCAGGCACCGCCGATTGCGACAAGGTGTTTGTGATTGGTGGTGCCGAACTTTACCGCCAGGTGCTCGACCGCGCGGACCGATTGATGCTCACCGAGATCGACGCAGACATCGACGGCGACACACACTTTCCGCCGGTGGACTGGAGCAAGTTCGAAGAGATTGCGCGACAAGCTGGTCAGGCTGACGAACACAATCAATATAATTATGCCTTCGTCGAGTATCGGTGCCGACGCTGAGCCGGCACCTTGATGCCACTCACTTGACGCAATCGACGTAGTAATACGTCTGCCCGTTCAGCTCCTCTCGCACGAGACCGTGAATATCGGTCTCGAAACCCGGAAAGCGCGCGTTGAAATCGCGCGCAAACTGCAAATAGCGAACGATCGTGGCATTGAAGCGCTCTCCCGGGATGAGCAGCGGAATGCCCGGCGGATAAGGCGTCACAAGCATTGCCGTAACGCGGCCTTCGAGCTGGTCGATTGCGACCCGCTCGATCTCGCGGTGTGCCATCTTCGCAAACGCATCGGCCGGCTTCATCGCTGGAACCATGTCCGAAAGATACATCTCGGTGGTCAGGCGGGCGATGTCATGCGACTTGTAAAAGCTGTGAATCTGCGCGCACAAGTCCTTAAGACCCACTTTCTCATAGCGCGGAAACTTGGCAATGAACTCCGGCATCACCCGCCATAGCGGCTGGTTGCGGTCGTGGTCGTCCTTGAACTGCTGCAACTCGGTCACCAGGGTATTCCACCGCCCCTTGGTGATACCGATCGTGAACATGATGAAGAACGAGTACAACCCGGTCTTCTCCACCACGATACCGTGCTCGGCCAGGTAGCGCGTCAGGATTCCCGCCGGAATCCCGGTGTCGGCAAACGAACCATCGACATCCAGCCCGGGCGTGATCACCGTAGCCTTGATCGGGTCGAGCATGTTGAAACCTTCAGCGAGATCGCCGAAGCCATGCCAGCGCTCGCCGGCCTTGAGTATCCAGTCCTCGCGCTCGCCCATACCCTCTTCGGCAAGGTATTCCGGCCCCCACACCTCGAACCACCAGTCACTCGGACCAAATTCGGCGTCCACCTGGCGCATCGCGCGGCGAAACTCGACCGCTTCGGACAACGACTCGTTCACCAGGGCCGGCCCACCGGGTGGTTCCATCATCGCCGCGGCGACATCGCACGAGGCGATGATCGCGTACTGCGGCGAGGTCGAGGTATGCATCAGGTAGGCCTCGTTGAAGATGTCGCGATCAAGTTTTCGGGTTTCCGAGTCTTGCACCAGGATCTGCGAGGCCTGCGAGAGCCCCGCCAGCAGCTTGTGGGTGGATTGGGTCGAGAAGATCATCGACTGCTTGCAGCGCGGCCGCGCCTCGCCGATCGCATGATAGTCACCGTAGAAGTCGTGAAAGGCGGCATGTGGCAACCAGGCCTCATCGAAATGCAGGGTGTCGATCTCGCCGTCGAGCATCTCCTTGATCGACTCGACGTTGTAGAGAATGCCGTCGTAGGTCGACTGCGTGATCGTGAGAATGCGCGGCTTGCGCCCGCCGGACTCGACTGCAAACGGGTTGGCCGCAATCTTCTTGCGAATGTTCTCGATCTTGAACTCTTCAAGCGGAATAGGTCCGATGATTCCGTAGTGGTTGCGGGTCGGCGTCAGGAACACCGGCACCGCCCCGGTCATGATGATCGAGTGAAGAATCGACTTGTGGCAGTTGCGATCGACCACCACCACATCGCCTGGCGCAACCGTGGTGTGCCAGACCATCTTGTTGGACGTCGAGGTGCCGTTGGTGACGAAATACAGATGGTCGCAGTTGAAGATCCGGGCAGCGTTGCGCTCGCTCGCCGCAACCGGACCGGTGTGGTCGAGCAACTGGCCCAGTTCTTCGACCGCATTGCACACATCGGCGCGCAGCATGTTTTCGCCGAAGAACTGATGGAACATCTGCCCGACCGGGCTCTTCAGAAACGCTACGCCACCCGAATGCCCGGGGCAGTGCCATGAGTACGAACTGTCGGCGGCATAGTGTGTGAGCGCACGAAAGAATGGCGGCGCCAATGTTTCGAGATAGTTCTTGGCCTCGCGCACGATGTAGCGTGCAACGAACTCGGGTGTGTCCTCGAACATGTGGATGAAGCCGTGCATCTCGCGCAACACGCTGTTGGGAATGTGGCGGCTGGTGCGCGTTTCGCCATACAGGAAGATCGGAATATCGGCGTTGCGAAAACGGATCTCCTCGACGAACGCGCGCAAGCTGGCGATGGCCTTGTCGGAGGCCTCGGGCGATGAAAACTCCTCGTCATCGATCGACAGGATGAAGGCCGATGCCCGGCTCTGCTGTTGAGCGAACGAAGTGAGATCACCGTAGCTGGTCACACCCAGCACCTCGCGACCCTCTTCCTCGATCGCCTTGGCAAGTGCACGTATACCGAAGCCCGACGTGTTCTCCGAACGAAAATCCTCATCGATGATGATGATCGGAAAATGAAAGCGCATCCTGTTCTCCAGCGTGATGATCTGCAGCTCGCGGGCATGATACCCGCAACATGGTGTCCGAAACGTTACCGCCGGGCTGCACCTAACCCGTGCGAGGGAGCGTGCCTGTGCGGGCCAATCGTTCAGATCTTGGGAAGGGTGACCCCGGTTTGACCGAGATACTTGCCGCCACGGTCGCGATAGGAGGTTTCGCAAACCTCGTCCGACTCGAAGAACAGCATCTGCGCAATCCCCTCATTCGCGTAGATCTTTGCCGGCAGGGGCGTGGTGTTGGAGAACTCCAGCGTCACATGCCCTTCCCATTCCGGCTCAAGCGGGGTGACATTCACGATGATGCCACAACGGGCATAGGTGCTCTTGCCGAGACAGACGGTCAGAATGCTGCGCGGAATGCGGAAGTACTCGACCGTACGCGCCAGCGCGAAGGAATTTGGCGGGATGATGCAGACATCGCCGACGAAATCGACGAAATTGCGCGCATCGAAGTCCTTGGGGTCGACGATGGTCGAGTTGATATTGGTGAAGATCTTGAATTCGTTTGCGCACCGCACATCGTAGCCGTAGCTGGACGTGCCGTAAGAAACGATCTTGCCGCTCTCGTTGTGCCGCACCAGGTCGGGGGCGAACGGCTCGATCATGGCGTGCATCTGCGCCATACGGCGGATCCACTTATCGGACTTTATGGACATGGGGCACGAATTCCTGGGCGGCCGGGCTGGTGAAGACCGGCACGCGAAAAATCCCGGTAGTTTAGGGCCTTATCCTCGGCGCCGCTACCGTTGCGAGCGAGGACGGACAAGCGGGTGCCGGCCCTCTGGACGCCACTCGAGGGTCAGGTGTTCTGGATGACGATGTTCGGGAACTTGTGGGTCATGTCCTTGGCCTTTTCGGCCACGCTCACCGCCACCTTGCGCGCGATGTCCTTGTAAATGCCGGCGATACGCCCGTCGGGGTCGGCCACCACGGTCGGCACCCCGCCGTCGACCTCCACCCGGATCTGCAGATCGAGCGGCAAGGCCCCGAGAAACGGGACGCCGTACTCCGCACAAAGTTTCTCGCCGCCGCCGGTACCGAAAATCGACTCTTCATGGCCGCAGCTCGAACAGATGTGAAGACTCATGTTCTCGACTACACCGATGATCGGCACGCCCACCTTTTCGAACATCTTGAGGCCCTTGCGTGCATCGAGCAGCGCGATATCCTGCGGCGTGGTGACGATCACCGCGCCGGTCACCGGCACGTTCTGCGACAGGGTCAGTTGAATGTCGCCGGTCCCCGGGGGCATGTCGATGATCAGGTAATCGAGGTCGCTCCAGGTCGTTTCGCGCAACAACTGGGTCAGCGCCTGGGTCGCCATGGGACCACGCCAGACCATGGGGGTCTCGATATCCACCAGAAAGCCGATCGACATCGCCTGCAATCCGTGCGCCTCGAGCGGCTCCATTGTCTTGCCGTCCGCCGACTGCGGACGCTGGTCGCCAATACCCAGCATCTGCGGCTGCGACGGGCCATAGATATCAGCATCGAGAATGCCTACGCGTGCGCCCTCGGCCACCAGGGCCAGCGCAAGATTGACTGCGGTCGTGCTCTTGCCCACCCCACCCTTGCCGGAAGCCACCGCGATGATGTTCTTGACACCAGGCAACAACTTGACGCCCTGCTGAACCGCATGGGCGACGATGTGGCTGCGAATCGACACATCGAGCCGGCCCAGGCCGGGGAGCGTCGCCAATGCAGCATCGATGAGCTCGCGAATCTTGAAGTGCTGACTTCTCGCCGGATAGCCAAGCTCGACATCGAAGCGCACATCGGCTCCCGAAACCGCCAGATTCTTGATGCAACGCGTGGTGACGAGGTCCTTGCCGGTATTCGGATCAATGACGGTCTTGAGTGCTTGCGTAACAGCTTCGGGATTCAAACTCATGGTGATCTTTCCTAGGAAATCGACAGCCCCGCACGGGGCCACGGAGACGAGATGATACCCAAGCGTCGGGACATACTCATCCATGAGAATAACAGGGTTTTAGACAGTTCCTACACGCAGGATAGAATGCGCATCATTGCCATGCAGGTTCATCACATCTGCACCCGCACAACCGAGGAACACGAGCGATGTCGAAATCGAGAACCACCCTAATGCTGTTGGCTTCGGCCGTCATTCTGACTTCCGGCTGCGCATCCCTATCGGGAGCCCCCGGAAAGATCGAGGGCGCAATCGAACTCCCGGCGAGCAATGGAGAAACCCGTAGCACGTTCGACTGGTCGAGCGAGCGTGAGCGCATCAGGGGCGCGTTCGCCCCACCCGACGAGATCCAGGTCATCGAGGCCGACGATGGCAATCTACTGCTCCGTCTGCCGGCTGCACGGGGGTTTGTCAAGGCCAGTTCCGAACCCCAGGGTCCCTTGCGTGCAATGCTGGACCGGATCGCGATCGCGATTGAAGAGCCGCCATCGACTGAAATCACCATTCTTGGCCATACCGACAGCCTCGGCAGCGAGACATTCAACCTGCAACTCTCGATAAAACGTGCCGAAGCGGTCATGGAGTACCTGCGCGCACGCGGACTACCGCTGACCCGCATGAGCGCCGGTGGGCATGGAGAAGCCGAGCCGATCGCCGACAACCGCGACGAACCGGGCCGTGCCCTCAATCGTCGAGTCGAGATCATCGTCAAACCGATTCACTAAGCGCCGCCAGCAAGGCGCTAAAACACCGCTGCCGTGCTCGATCATCTTTGCAGTGACGCGCTGCCGGCTTTGGTAAACTAGTGCGCTTTGGCCTCAAGACTCCGACCATGCCCCGCACGATTCTCGTTACCAGCGCCCTGCCCTACGCCAACGGCGATATTCACCTCGGCCATCTGGTCGGCTACATCCAGGCCGACATCTGGGTACGCTATCAGCGCATGCGGGGCGCCACTGTCCACTATGTATGTGCGGACGACACCCATGGCACACCGATCATGCTGCGCGCCGAGAAAGAGGGAATCACGCCCGAGGCCCTGATCGCCCGGGTACATGGCGAGCATCTGCGTGACTTCAGCAGCTTCGGCGTAGCGTTCGACAACTACCACTCGACCCACTCGAGCGAGAACAAGGCCTACGCAGAAGACATCTATGCGCGCCTCAAGGCTTCCGGCTTCATCGATACCCGTGCCATCGAGCAGTATTACGACCCGGTCAAGCAGATGTTCCTGCCCGACCGCTTCATCAAGGGCGAATGCCCCAAATGCGGTGCAGCCGATCAGTACGGCGACAATTGCGAGGTCTGTGGCGCGGCCTACGCCCCCACCGAGCTGAAAAACCCCTACTCGGCGGTATCCGGCGCACAGCCGGTGCTGAAGACTTCCGAGCATTTCTTCTTTCGCCTGTCCGACCCGCGCGCGGTCGAATTTCTGCGCGAATGGACGCGCGGCAGCAACGCCGCCGGCACCCGCCGTCTGCAACTCGAAGCCGCCAACAAGATGCGCGAATGGCTGGGCGACGAAGGGGAAAACAAGCTCTCAGACTGGGACATCTCACGCGACGCCCCTTATTTCGGCTTCGAGATCCCGGACGCACCGGGCAAATACTTCTATGTGTGGCTCGATGCGCCGATCGGCTATCTTGCTAGTTTTCGCAACCTGGCCGAGCGTATCAGCGGAATCGACGTTCTCGACTTCACCGACGCCAACCGCGTCGAATCGTCGGGCATCGATATGGTGCATTTCATCGGCAAGGACATCCTCTACTTCCATGCCCTTTTCTGGCCGGCAATGCTCCATTTCGCCGGCTACCGCACGCCCTCGCAATTGTGCGTGAATGGTTTCCTGACCGTTGATGGCGCGAAGATGAGCAAGAGCCGCGGCACCTTCATCACCGCCCAATCGTATGTCGACCAGGGACTCAACACCGAGTGGCTGCGCTACTACTTCGCCTCGAAGTCAAATGGCACGATGGAAGACATCGACCTCAACCTCGACGACATGATCGCCAAGGTCAATTCCGACCTGGTCGGCAAGTACATCAACATTGCCAGCCGTTGCGCCGGCTTCATCACCAAGCGTTTCGAAAGCAGGCTGGGACAAACCGATATACAAGCCTGCTCGGAGTTCAGCGCGGCACTCGAGACCGGCGGCATCGCCCAGGCCTATGACGAGCGCGACTACGCACGCGCGCTGCGCGAGATCATGCGCCTGGCCGACCTGGCCAACCAGTATGTGAACGACAACAAGCCGTGGGAACTCGCAAAACAGCAGGATGCAAGCGAACGCCTGCATGTGGTGTGCTCGACCGCGCTGACCTTCTTCCGTGATCTGACCCGTCTGCTGAAACCGGTGTTGCCGGCACTGTCCGCACAGGTCGAAGCCTTTCTGCGCGTGCCCGCGTTCGACTGGCCGACAAGCTGGAGCCCGCTGCCGGCAGGGCATGAGATCGCGAACTATCAGCACCTGATGACCCGCATCGAGCGCAAGCAGGTCGACGCCCTGCTGGAAGCCAACCGTGCAAGCCTCGCCCCGGCAAACGACGAAGAAGCAGGCTCCAAGGTGGCCTCGTCCCAACAACGCCATAGCCAGCATCAGGCACATGCGGCCGAGACCGAAGCTGCCCAGACGCTTGATCTCGAACCAACGATTTCGATCGATGAGTTCACCAAGATCGACCTGCGCATCGCCCGCATCGTTGCCGCCGAGCATGTGGAAGGCGCGGCCAAGCTGATCCGGCTGTCGCTCGACATTGGCGAGGCTGCGCCGCGGCAGGTTTTCGCCGGCATCAAGTCGGCCTACGATCCCGCCGCGCTGGTCGGCCGAATGACGGTGATGGTGGCCAATCTTGCCCCGCGAAAGATGAAGTTCGGCATGAGCGAGGGCATGGTACTGGCGGCCTCCGACGGCACCGGCGCAACGCCCGGGCTGTTCATTCTGTCGCCGGACGTCGGCGCCACGCCGGGCATGCGGGTCAAGTGAGCCCGACGCGCGAGCCCACCTCCCCATGCCGCTGACGCCTTCGAAGCGCTGGATGGTACTGGCACGGGTCACACCGGGGCGACGACCCGGCGCGTCCCGCTGCATACGACCCGATCCGATCCGCTTCCGGAGGCCAGATGACCCGATTCCACCCCAAGCTCCTTGACACCCTCCCCGGCTACGACCGGGGCACCTTCATTCACGACCTGTCGGCCGGCATCACGGTCGGCGTGCTCGCCCTGCCGCTGGCGATGGCGTTCGCGATCGCCAGCGGGCTCTCCCCTGCCGCCGGCATCTGGACCGCCATCGTCGCCGGACTGCTGATTTCGCTGCTGGGTGGGTCAAAGGTCCAGATCGGCGGACCGACCGGGGCCTTCATCCCGATCATCTACGTCATTGTCGTCGACCACGGCGTGCAGAACCTGCTGATCGCGACGATCATGTCCGGCGTGATGCTGTTCGCGATGGGCGCGCTGAAGCTCGGCAACATGATCCGCTTCATTCCGCTGTCGGTGGTGATAGGCTTCACCAACGGCATCGCGGTGGTGATCTTCATTTCCCAGATCAAGGACTTTCTGGGCATGAAGATCGACAACATGCCCGGCGAGTTCTTCGGCAAGATGGAGGCGCTGTTCGGCGCCATCGGCACGATCGACTTGCCCACCGTCGGCGTCGCGGTGGCATCGCTCGTGGTGCTGATCGCCTGGAACCGTGCGGCAACGCGTGTCACCTTGATGAAGCGTCTGCCCGGCCCGCTCGCGGTCCTGCTCATCGCCACCGCCATCAATGCCATCCTGCAGTTGCCAGTGGATACCATTGGCAGCCGCTTCGGCGGCATTCCCCAGGGCTTGCCCACCATCGGGCTACCGGAGATCTCACTGACCACGCTTGGCAAGCTGATCTCGCCGGCGATCACGATCGCCCTGCTCGGCGCGATCGAATCCTTGCTGTCAGCACGCGTCGCCGATGCCCAGATCGACGACCGGCACGATCCGAATCAGGAACTGATGGCGCAGGGTATCGCCAATGTCGCGGCGCCGCTCTTCGGCGGCTTCGCTGCAACGGGCGCGATCGCCCGCACCGCGACCAACATCCGCTCGGGCGGGCGCACTCCGGTCGCAGGCGTGATTCACGCGCTTACGCTGATCGCCATCGTGATGGTCGCCGCACCGCTGGCGGCCCACATTCCGCTCGCGACGCTCTCCGCGATCGTGGTGATGGTGTCGATCAACATGGGCGAATGGCATGCGATGCAGTGGTCGGAGTTGCGGCGCTACTCGAACAACTACCGGATCATCCTGCTCGGCACTTTTTTCATTACCGTCCTCTTCGACCTCACCCTGGCGGTCGAGATCGGCATGGTGCTCGCGAGCCTGTTCTTCATCTACCGGATGTCGGACCTTACCCGCATCGAACGCGTGCCGCTCGAGCAATTTCGCGGCTTCGAGCATTTGTATGAACTCGACACCCTGACCCGTGCCGACGGCAGCCCGCGCATTCTGGTCTACCGCCTGTTCGGCAGCCTGTTCTTCGGTGCCGCCAACAAACTCGAGGGCCTTCTGGCCGAACAGGACGGAAGGCCGGACGTCGTCATACTCGACCTCGACAAGGTCGTGAATATCGACACCACCGGACTCGACATCCTGCAGACGCTCCACCGCAATCTGGTCAGACGGGGCGCCACGCTGGTGTTCTGCGGCCTAAACACTCAGCCGGGATCGATCATTGCGCGCTCCGGCTTCATCGACGTCCTCGGCACCGACAACATCACCCGCAATCTAAACGAGGCCCTGATGCGCGCGCAGCATATCAAGGCGCCGGCCACTGGACAGGACACCGAGCATGTCTGAACACCCACCCGAATCGCCCGCCCGAATTGCATATCACCTGCTCATCGTCGGGCGGGTGCAGGGCGTAAGCTATCGCGCCAATGCGAAAACACAGGCAACGCGCCTCAAACTCTCGGGATGGGTGCGAAACCTGAGCAGCGGCGAGGTCGAGGCAGTCGTTGCGGGGCCACCGGAAAGTGTTCATGCCTTTGTCGACTGGGCCCGCCGCGGCCCACCAAGTGCCAGGGTGACACGCATCGACATCAGCGAGATCGATATGCCGCCGAAGACCGATTTCGTACAGCGACCAAGCGCTTAGTCGACAGCCTCGCGATTAGCGCGGTCAGTTTCCGTACACCAGTTCGACCGCTTCACCCGGCAGCCATTCACGCAGACCTTCCAGCAAGGCATCGTCCGGGCGAACCCGCCAGCTTTCACCCAGGGGCAACTCGGCCTCGGCCGCGCCATTGCGATAGCGCACCCGAATCGGGCAGGTGCCTTCACGAAACGGTGTCAGCAGACCTTGCAGTCGCTCCGCTGCGGCACGGGCGCCGCCCGCCTGGTCGACCTCTCCATTGATCCGTAGCTGCAGCGCACGCGCAAAGCGGCCACGCGCCTCGCCCAGGGTCATGAGACGATCGGCGATGATGCGCAAGCCACCCGAAAACTCGTCATGACTGATCTTGGCCTCGATCACCAGCACGTCGTCGGTCACGATTTTGCCCCGGCTGGCATCCAGCACTTCGGAATAGACCGCGACCTCTCGTGCCACCGTGCCGTCATCGATTTGCACGAACGCCATCTTGCCCCGGTTACCCATCTTGGTGCGCACATCCATGACGACCCCCGCAAGCATCGACAGCTCGCGCGAGGGCTCGAGTTCGGCCAGCGTGCGCCGCACGAAACGACGAACCTCGGTTTTGAAGGCATTGAACGGATGACCCGAGAGAAAGAATCCGATTGCGGTCTTCTCTTCCTTCAGCCGCTCGCGTTCGCTCCACGCGCGCAACGTGGCAAACGCCGGAGCAGCCCCGGCCGCTTCGGGCAACAGGTCGAACAGACCGCCCTGCATCGCATTCGCGGCCGCCTGCTCTGCCGCCTCCATTGCCAGTGGAACGGTGGCGTTCAGCTGCGCGCGATCCAGCCCGGCGTGGCCGGGTAGCGTATCCATTGCACCGGCCCGAATCAGGGCCTCGATGACGCGGCGGTTCACCATGCGCCGGTCGACGCGCTCGCAGAAATCGAACAGATCGCGGAACGGCCCGGCCTTGTTGCGCGCGGCCAGAATCGAACGCACCGCGGGTTCTCCACAACCCTTGACCGCGCCCAGGCCGTAGCGGATGGTCTTGCGATCGGTCGGCACGAAGCGATAGTCCGACGCGTTGACGTCCGGCGGCAGGATCGTCAGCTTGTTGGCGATCGCATCCTCGAAGAAGATCTTGATCGTGTCGGTGTTGTCGAGATCCGCCGACATGGTGGCGGCCATGAACGCGGCGCAGTGGTGGGCCTTGAGCCAGGCGGTGTGGTAGGTGACCACCGCATAGGCGGCGGTGTGCGACTTGTTGAAGCCGTACTCCGCGAACTTGGTCATCAGGTCGAAGAGTTGCTCCGCCAGCGCCGGATCGTAGCCCTTCTCCTTCGCCCCCGCGGCGATCGTCTCGCGGTGCTTGGCCATCTCCTCGGGCTTCTTCTTGCCCATCGCGCGGCGCAGCATGTCGGCACCGCCCAGGGTGTAGCCGCCGATGATCTGGCTGATCTGCATCACCTGTTCCTGGTACACGATCACACCGTAGGTGGGCTCCAGGCAGGCCTTGAGGTCGGGGTGGAAGTAGTCGATCTCCTG
>JAEUNS010000447.1 GCA_016790005.1 Zoogloeaceae bacterium | reverse complement strand
CGAGTTCCTGCGTCAGGCGCGGTTGTGCCGCCAGTATGGCGCGGCCGTCATCGTGATGGCCTTCGACGAGAAGGGCCAGGCCGACACCTATGCGCGCAAGACCGAGATCTGCGAACGCGCCTACAAGCTGCTGACCGCCAGCCCTGAAAACGGCGGGGTCGGCTTTCCGCCCGAAGACCTCATCTTCGACCCCAACATCTTCGCGATCGCCACCGGCATCGAAGAGCACAACAACTACGCGGTCGATTTCATCAACGCGGTCGCCTGGATCAAGCACAACCTGCCCTACGCCAAGACCTCGGGCGGGGTGTCGAACGTGAGCTTCAGCTTCCGCGGCAACGACCCGATGCGCGAGGCGATTCACACCGTCTTCCTGTATCACGCCGTGCGGGCCGGGCTCACCATGGGCATCGTCAATGCCGGCCAGCTGGGCGTGTATGACGACCTCGCGCCGGATCTGCTCGAAAAGGTCGAAGACGTGGTGCTCAACCGCAGCCCCGCATCCGGCCTGAATCCGGGCGACGTGCTGGTCGAGATGGCGCAGTCGGTCAAGGGCAAGGCCCGCGACACCGGGCCCGATCTGGCCTGGCGCGAATGGCCGGTCGAACAGCGGCTCTCGCATGCGCTGGTCAAGGGCATCAACGACTATGTGGTGGCCGACACCGAACTGGTGCGGGCCAAGCTCGAGGCCGAGGGCAAGCCGCCGCTGGCGGTGATCGAAGGCCCGCTGATGGACGGCATGAGCGTGGTCGGCGACCTTTTCGGCGCAGGCAAGATGTTCTTGCCCCAGGTGGTGAAGTCAGCGCGGGTCATGAAGCAGGCGGTCGCGCATCTGATTCCCTACATCGAGGCCGAAAAGCTGCGTACCGGCGCCACCAACAAGGGCCGCATCGTGATCGCCACGGTCAAGGGCGATGTGCACGATATCGGCAAGAACATCGTCGGGGTGGTGCTGGGCTGCAACGGCTACGAGGTCATCGACCTGGGCGTGATGGTGCCGTGCGAGAAGATCCTGCATGCCGCGCGCGAGCACGGCGCACAGGCGATTGGGCTGTCCGGCCTGATCACCCCTTCGCTCGAAGAGATGAGCCATGTTGCCGCCGAAATGCAGCGCCAGGGCTTCGAGTTGCCGTTGTTGATCGGCGGCGCCACCACCAGCCGCGCCCATACCGCCATCAAGATCGCGCCGCACTACACCCAGCCGGTGGTGTACGTGCCGGATGCCTCGCGCGCCGTCGGGGTGGTCACCGCGCTACTGTCCGAAGGCGGGGCCGATGCCTTCCGCGCCCAACTGGCCGAGGACTACGACAAGATCCGCGCCCAGCATGCCAACAAGAAGGGCGTGCAG
>JAEUNS010000450.1 GCA_016790005.1 Zoogloeaceae bacterium | reverse complement strand
GGTGTTGCGGCGGGTGCCCGGGGTGGTGGACGCGAATGTCAACCTCGCGACCCGGCGTGCAAGCGTGAGCACGCTCGGAGTGGCGGCCGATGTGACGCTCGCCCAGGCGCTGGTTCAGGCGGTGAGCAAGGCCGGCTTCGGTGCGCGTGTGGCGACCGATATCAGCGCCGAGACGCGCGCGGCCAAGGCCGAGGCCGAAGACCTGGAGTTGCAGCGTGCGGTCTGGATCGCCGTGGCACTCACGCTGCCGGTGTTCGTGCTCGAGATGGGCTCGCACCTCGTCCCCGGCATGCATGAATGGGTGATGGTCAATCTTGGCCACCGAGTGAGCGGCTGGCTGCAGTTCGTGCTGACCACGCTGGTAATGTTCGGGCCGGGCTTGCGCTTCTTTCGCAAGGGCGTGCCTGCGCTGCTGCGCGGCGCTCCCGACATGAATGCGCTGGTCGCGCTCGGTACTGGAGCTGCGTGGGCCTATTCGGTGGTTTCGCTGCTCGCGCCCGGGCTGCTGCCCGAGGGCACAGCCAACCTCTACTTCGAGGCAGCCGCCGTGATCATCAGCCTGATTCTGGTCGGCCGGCTGCTCGAGGCGCGCGCGCGGGGCCGCACCAGTGAGGCGATCCAGCGCCTGGTGCGCATCCAGCCGCGCACCGCGAGGGTGGTGCGCGATGGCACGCCGCGCGAGTTGCCGATCGAAGAGGTGGTGGTCGGCGACGTGCTCGAGGTGCGCCCGGGTGAAAAGATCGCGGTCGACGGTGAGGTGCTCTCGGGTTCGTCATTCGTGGATGAGTCGATGATCAGCGGCGAACCGCTGCCGGTCGAGAAGACCCCCGGTGCCGCGGTCGTGGGCGGCACGATCAATGCACGCGGCGCGTTCAGCTTTCGCGCGACCAAGGTCGGCGCCGATACCGTGCTGGCCCAGATCATCCGCATGGTCGAGCATGCCCAGGGTGCCAAGTTGCCTATCCAGGCACTGGTCGACAAGGTCACCATGGTGTTCGTGCCGGTGGTGATGGGGCTGGCCCTGCTGACCTTCGCGCTGTGGATGATTTTCGGTGCTGCGCCTGCGCTGGGCTTTGCGCTGGTGAATGCGGTGGCGGTGTTGATCGTCGCCTGCCCGTGCGCGATGGGTCTGGCGACGCCCACTTCGATCATGGTTGCAACCGGACGCGCCGCCGCAATGGGGGTGTTGTTCCGCCAGGGCGACGCGCTGCAGCTGTTGCGCGATGCCGAGGTGGTGGCGCTCGACAAGACCGGCACGCTGACGGTCGGCCGCCCCGAGCTCACCGACCTGATCACCACCGACGGCTTCGGGCGCGACGAGGTGCTGGGGCTGGTGGCGGCCGTCGAGCGCCATTCGGAGCACCCGATCGCCGAAGCCATCACGGCGGCCGCGCGTGCCGGCGGCTTGGTGATCGAAGCGGTCGAGGATTTCGAGGCGACGGCCGGCCATGGGGTGCGCGGGCGGGCAGGCGGGCATCGGGTCGAGGTGGGTGCGGACAGGTTGATGCGCGGGCTGGGGCTGGACCCCGACGTATTTGCAGAGCAGGCGCGGCGCCTGGGCGATGAGGGCAAGACGCCGCTCTATACCGCGATCGATGGACGCCTGGCCGCGATCATCGCGGTGGCCGACCCGCTCAAGCCAGGTTCGGTGGCGGCGGTCAGTGCCTTGCGCGAGATGGGGCTGCGGGTCGCGATGATCACCGGTGACAACGCCTTTACCGCGCAGGCGATCGCGCGCCAGGCAGGCATCACAGAGGTGGTGGCCGAGGTGCTGCCGGACGGTAAAGTGGATGCGGTGAAGCGCCTGCGTGCGGGCGGACGGGTGGCGTTCGTCGGCGACGGCATCAACGACGCTCCGGCGCTGGCCGAGGCCGACGTCGGCATCGCTATCGGCACCGGCACCGATGTTGCGATCGAGAGCGCCGACGTGGTGCTGATGTCCGGCGATCTGGCCGGTGTGGCGCGCGCAATCGCGCTTTCGCGCGCCACCCTGCGCAACATCAAGCAGAATCTGTTCTGGGCCTTTGCCTACAACGCCGCGCTCATTCCTTTGGCGGCGGGCGCTTTTTACTCCTCCACCGGTTTGTTGCTGTCGCCGGTGTTTGCTGCGGCGGCGATGTCGATGTCGAGCGTGTTCGTGCTCACCAACGCCTTGCGTCTGCGCTATTTTCAGGCACAGGCGGGCGCCGGACTTTGACTCGCTTTGGAGGCCGGCGAACTTGGCAAAAGTGTCAAGGTATGTGGCCGAAATGTCGTGAAACGACAAACTCGACCGCAAGCAAGTCGCTAGAATGTCGAGCGCGTAGCATTTCCCGCCATCGCGATGTCTCCTCACTTTACCGAACAGAAGGGTAGCAAATGAAAAAGCATGCAATCTCGATTCTGATCACCGCGGCAGCGTTGGCAGCACCGATCGCCGCTCATGCGCAAGCTGCACCCAAGGCAGAGGCCATGGTTGCCGTTGCCCCCGGTGCGGCAGCTGCGGGCGAGGCTGTACAACTGCAGGGCAAGGTCACGTCGATCGACAAGGCTAATCGGGTGGTCGTGGTGACCGGCGCCACAGGCAATGAGGTCGTCTTCAATCTGGGTGAAGAGGTTCGCAACTTCGATCAGATCGAGATGGGCGACCTGGTGACGCTGACCTACGCACAGGCTTTGATCCTGGAGTTGCGCAAGGTCGACAACAACGGCATTCGTGAGCGCACAGATTCCCAGAATGTTGTCCGTGCCGAGGCGGGCGAGAGGCCGGCCGGCGCCATCGAGCGCACCGTGCGGGTGGTAGCCAACGTGGTTGCGGTCAATGCCAAAGCCGGATTGGTTACGCTGCGCGGCCCAAATCGGACGGTAGAGCTCGCGGTCAAGGACCCGGCGCAGCTGGCGCTGATCAAGGTCGGCGATCAGGTCGAGGCTTTGTTCACCGAAGCGGTTGCGATCGCCGTGACCCCTGCCGAGTAAGACGTTCACCCGCTCGCGAGGGGGTTCTCTGCGGAACCCCGTCGCGTGCTGATTTGTTTGCGCAGGGCTGACGCGATCATCCGTTCGGCAATGGCCCTATCGGTCGCAGCGGAATCGGCGCAGACATCACGATCGCGGTGCGGGTCTCGCCATAGTGGTTGATTTCGCCGACGAAGCGCTCGAGGTGGCGGATATTCTGGGTGGCCACGCGCAGCAGGTAGGAGTCCTGGCCGGTGACATGCAGACACTCGAGCACTTCCGGCAGACTCTTCAGCACCTCGATCAGACGCGCCTTGCCGGGCTGCAGGGTCGTGATGCCGATGATGGCCTGCACGCCGTAGCCGACCGCCTCGGGGCTGATCAGGGCGCGATAGCCATTGATCACTCCGGCCTCCTCCAGCCGCTTCAGGCGTTCGGAGGTTGCGGGTAGCGACAGGCCGGCCTCGTCGGCCAGGCTCTTCAGCGACATGCGTGCATCGCGCTGGACCGCGGCAATGATCTTCCAGGCCTTGGTGTCGAGTTCCATTGTTGTATCGCCTTTTTGCCTTAATCATGAAGGCAATCTAGTTCATTACCCTTAATATTTCCATTCATTGCGTGTTCGCCGCCCGGCAAAATGAGCTCATTCACTCGGGTATAGGTGTCATGTGCATGGAAACCATCCTGTTCTTCAAGGCCGCGCTGATCGGCCTGTCGATCGCGGCGCCGGTGGGGCCGATCGGGTTGCTGTGCATTCAGCGCACCCTCGCGCATGGTGCCCGGGTCGGCTTCGCGAGTGGCTTTGGTGCCGCGACCGCCGATGCATGTTACGGCGCGGTGGGTGCCTTCGGAATGTCGGCGCTGATTCAGGCTTTCGTGGCACTGGCAACCCCGCTTGCGCTCGCGGGTGCGCTGTTCATAGGCTGGATGGGTGTTCAGACCTGGCGTGCCGGTCCGGCTGGGCGGGCGGCGGGTCTGGATGACGAAATCCGACCGGGCAGGGCCTTTGCATCGGTTTTTGCGCTGACGCTCACCAACCCGATGACCATCCTGTC
>JAEUNS010000448.1 GCA_016790005.1 Zoogloeaceae bacterium | reverse complement strand
TTTTCGGATGGCGATGCACGCAGGCTGATCAACCTGGTCGAACAACTTCAGATTGCGGCCGAGACAGCCGGGGTGAATCCGGTCTCGCCCGAGTTCGTCGATGAAACCCTCGCGAGCAAGCTGCGCCGCTTCGACAACGGTGGCGATGCGTTCTATGACCAGATCTCGGCCCTGCACAAGGCGGTGCGCGGCTCGCATCCCGATGCGGCACTCTACTGGTTTTGCCGCATGCTCGACGGCGGCGCCGATGCGCTGTATCTGGGGCGCAGAATCATCAGAATGGCGGTCGAGGATATCGGCCTGGCAGACCCGCGAGCGCTCGAGATGGCGTTGAATGCCTGCGCCACCTACGAGCGCCTCGGCTCGCCCGAGGGCGAGCTTGCGCTTGCGCAGGCAGTGGTGTTTCTGGCGTGCGCAGCAAAGTCGAATGCCGTTTACAAGGCCTACAACGCGGCGCGTGCCTTCGTCGCTGCGGATGATTCGCGCCCGGTGCCGGTGCACCTGCGTAATGCACCCACCCGACTCATGAAAGACCTCGGTTTTGGCAAGGCCTATCGCTATGCCCATGATGAGCCCGATGGCTACGCAGCGGGTGAGTCGTATCTACCTGAAGGAATGGGCGAGCCGCGGTGGTATCAACCGGTGGCGCGTGGGCTTGAGCAACAGATCGGCGAGAAGCTTGCAAAGCTTCGCGAACTCGACCGTCTGCACGACTTGAATAGGCGGGAAGAGTGATGCCTGCGGGTGTGGGTTGAAACGGATGTCTGCGCCTTGGTGCCGTATCGGTCGGAATGCCGATACGGCCTCTTGGCCTCAGTGGCAGACCGGGTGGTCCTGCATGAAGCGCGCGCAAACCTTTTGTGCGCGCTGGACTTTGTCCATATCGCCCTTGCTGGCTGCACGCTCGATCAATTGCTGCATGTATTGAGTCAACATCAGCACGCCTTCTGGCGTCTGTACCAAGCCGCACACGAGTTGTGCGGCGGCGGCATCTGGAATGTTTTCGTGTTCTGCAATCAACTCGACTTCGTCGTCAGTCAAGTCGCAATAGTCCAGGCAGTCACGGATGGATAGCATGCGTTTCTCCTTTGATGATCATGTAGCGATCTGTCGTCGCCTCTTTGTGACCTGAGTTTAAGCCGTATGGTTCCAAATACAAGTTGAACTTAATCATCGAAAGTGATGAGTTCATTGTCGGATTTAATGAGTTTGGTTATTTGTGTTCAACCGTCCGGAAGTCACCACGGCCGATACGTCTGATGGCAGTGCGGATCCGCACACGCGATCGACCGGAGGGCTCCACAGGGTTTGAGCTTGCAGAAAAAACAGCGACAATGCGGCACTTTGGGTGCCCTTGACGGCCACTCGGCAGACCATTGACCTACCCTCGATTCCGGAATCCAAATGCTTGACATCCAACTCCTGCGCAACAATATCGAACTCGTGTCTGCGGCCTTGGCGAGCCGCGGGATGGTATTCGATCCATCCAGATTTCAGACGCTGGAGGCCGAGCGCAAAGGCCTGCAGACCCGTACCCAGGATCTACAGGCCAGGCGCAATGCACTGTCGAAGGAGATCGGCATGCTCAAGGCCAAGGGTCAGGATGCAAGTGGCCTGATGGCCGAGGTCGGTTCGACCGCCGATGAACTCAAGCGCAACGAGCAGGCACTGGCGGTTCTGCTTGAAGAGATCAACGCCATCGTTGCCAGCCTGCCAAACCTGCCGCACGAGAGCGTTCCGCACGGGCGGGACGAGAACGACAATGTCGAGGTCTTGCGCTGGGGCACGCCGCGTGAGTTCGATTTCGAGCCGCTTGATCATGTCGATGTCGGTGCCCGGCTGGGGCTCGACTTCGAGATGGCGGTCAAGCTCTCGGGGGCACGCTTTGCCGTCATGCAGGGCAGCATCGCGCGGCTTCATCGTGCGCTTGCGCAGTTCATGCTGGACGTCCATACCCGCGAGCATGGCTATA
>JAEUNS010000439.1 GCA_016790005.1 Zoogloeaceae bacterium | reverse complement strand
TATTTACCGGTGACGCGTTGCTGATTGGCGGTTGCGGGCGCACCGACTTCCAGGGCGGTGATGCGGGTACACTTTACGACAGCGTGACGGGGCGACTATTGGCCCTGCCCGACGAAACCCTGATCTACCCCGCGCATGACTACCACGGCCGGCGTGTTACCAGCATCGCCCAGGAAAAGCGCACCAATCAGCGCCTGACAGGTCGGTCCCGCGAAGAGTTCATAACCCTAATGAACGGTCTGAACCTGCCCAAACCCCGCATGATCGATGAAGCCCTGCCGGTGAACCTGCGCTGCGGACGTGACCGCGAAGCGCTGATCGACGTTCAGGAGGCCTGAAATGAGTCAGACCCCTTACGAGCTGATTGGCGGCGAAGCAACAGTGCGTGCGCTGGTAAAGCGCTTCTATTCGCTCATGGACAGCCTGCCGGAAGTCAGCACGCTACGAGCCATTCACGCACCAGACCTGTCAGACGCCGAGGAAAAGCTCTATCTGTTTCTTTCAGGCTGGCTGGGGGGGCCCAATCTATACGTCGATCGCTTCGGCCCGCCCTTCCTGCGTGCGCGCCATCTGCCCTTCTCGATCGGCGTGGCCGAGCGCGACCAGTGGATGCATTGCATGCGCCAGGCGCTCGCCGAACACGTCGCAGACGAGGCACTCCGGGCCAAACTGCTGACTGCATTCTCGTCGCTGGCAGATCACATGCGCAACCGGGCCGAAAGCCCGAATCCCGGCATCCCGGTATAATCTGACTCATGAAAATACTCTTCGACCTTCTGCCGATCATTCTCTTCTTTGGCGCCTACAAGTTCGCCGGCGCCAATGATGTTGCCGCGCACGAACTCGCTACCCGCTGGCTTGGCGATGGCATCCCCGCAACCCAGGCCCCGATCCTGATCGCCACTGCGGTCGCGATCCTCGCAACCTGCATGCAGATCGCCTGGGTCTGGTGGCGACACCGCAAGGTAGACCGGATGATGTGGATCAGCCTTGCGTTGATCACCATACTCGGTGGCGCCACGCTGGTCTTTCACAACCCCGACTTCATCAAGTGGAAACCGACGGCGCTCTATTGGCTGTTTGCGATCGTGCTCGCCGGATCGGCACTCGTGCTGCGCAAGAACCTGATTCGCAGCATGCTCGAACATCAGGTGCGACTGCCCGACCCGGTCTGGGCCCGCCTCAACGTGGCCTGGGCAAGCTTCTTTCTGTTCATGGGTGGCCTCAACCTATATGTGGCCTACAGCTTTTCGGAAGATACCTGGGTCAATTTCAAGATGTTCGGCGGACTCGGGCTGATGCTCCTGTTCGTGTTGGGACAAGGTTATTACCTTTCGCGGCATATCGAAGAGGAGACAACGGCCTGATGCTATATGTATTGATGGGTGAAGACGCCGGCGGGTCGCTCGACACGCGCATGGCGGCGCGACCGGCACACGTTGCCAGACTCGAGGCCTTGCGCGACGAGGGTCGGCTGATCATTGCCGGACCGATGCCCGCAATTGATTCACCCGACCCAGGTCCGGCGGGTTTTTTCGGCAGTCTCGTGATCGCCGAATTCGCGTCGCTTGAAGAAGCACAGGCCTGGCTTGCAGCCGACCCGTATGTCACTCAGGGCGTGTTCACCCGGACCCTGGTCAAGCCATACCGAAAGACCTTGCCATGAACACGCTTGAACAGATTCACGACCGCCTTGCGGTGCTTTCACCCCAAACCATCGAGGTGCGGGACGACAGCGCGCTGCATGCGGGTCACGCCGGCGCACGGAGCGGCGGCGGACATTTTCAACTCACCATCGTGTCGGATTCGTTCAAGGGTCAGCGTACCCTTGCCCGCCACAGGATGGTGTATGAAGCCCTTGGCGACATGATGAAGAATCGGATTCATGCGCTCGCCATACAAGCACTGACGGCCGAAGAGGCCGAACTTAAACCTAAGTCCAAGGAACATTGATGAAATCTTTTCCCAGCCGTCTCGCACTCATTTTGATTACCGGCCTGATCTCGCATGCAGCGATGGCCGCTGATCCCATCGCGACGGTCAACGGCAAGGCGATTCCCGCGGCGCGTGCAAGCACCATGCTCGCAGAGCAAAAGGTTCAGGGTGCCACTGAAAGCGCCGAATTGCGCGATGCGGTGCGCGAGGAGTTGATCCGCCGCGAAGTGTTGGCCCAGGAAGCAAGCAAGGCCGGCATGGACAAGAAGGAAGACATCCAGGCGCAGATGGATCTTGCACGTCAGGCCGTCCTGATCCGCGCATACCTGCAGGATTACGTCAAGAGTCATCCGGTTACCGATGACGCGGTAAAGGCGGAGTACGAGAACATCAAGAGCCAGATGAGCGGCGCGAAGGAATACAAGCCGAGGCACATTCTGGTCGAAACCGATACCGAGGCGAAAGTCATCATCGCCAAGCTTGGCGCCGGTGAAAAGTTTGAAACCCTCGCTACGCAGTCCAAAGACCCCGGTTCGAAAGACAAAGGTGGCGAACTCGGCTGGAGCAACCCGGCGATGTTCGTGAAGCCTTTTGCCGACGCACTTCAGCAACTCGCGAAGGGCCAATATACCAAGGAGCCGGTCAAGACCGACTTCGGTTACCACGTTATTCAGCTCGACGACGTGCGCCAGCCTGAGCCGCCCACGCTCGAAGAAGTGAAACCGCAACTTCAGCAGCGCATGCAGCAGCAAGTTGTCGAAAAACACATGCTCGAGCTGCGCGCCAAAGCCGAAATCAAGTAAGAAGCACGATTTAGCGCCAGAACAAGGGGTCGGAGGCTTCATACCTCCGACCCCTTGTTGTTCATGCCCACCACGTGGGCTAGGTTCTCAGCTTCAAAACTGCTCGTCGGCGAGCGCCAGCGCGCCCGGAGCACCATTGACGATGGTGTAGGCGAGGCCCGAGGCCTGCGAGATCACATGGTCCGCATAGAATCTGGCGGTGACGATCTTCGCACTGTAGAACCTGTCACCACCCTCCCCGGCAGCGCCAAGGCGCTGGCTTGCAATCAACGCAGCCCTGCCCATTTGCCAGCCACCTGCAACGATCCCGAGGAGCTTGAGGAAGGGCACCGAGCCAACCGATGCAGCCTTGATGTCGCCGCCGTAGGTTGCGAGGATGTACTCCACGCAGGTTTCGACGGCGCCGATTCCGCTGTCGAGCGACTTGGCAATTGCCTGGAAATCGTCGGATGCCTGCGCCTTCAGCTGGGCGACCACCTCGCGCATTTCGGCAAGCACGGTCCTGATCGTGGCCCCACCCTCGCGCGCAATCTTGCGTCCGATCAGGTCGTTAGCCTGGATGGCCGTCGTGCCCTCATAGATGGTCGTGATTCGCGCGTCACGTAGGTGTTGCGCCGCTCCGGTTTCCTCGATGAAACCCATGCCGCCATGAACCTGCACGCCCAGCGAAGCGACGTCGATCGAGTTCTCCGTACTCCAACCCTTGACGACAGGAATCATCAGATCGACAAATGCCTGGTTGTGCGCACGCACGTCCGCATCGGCATGGCGGTGAGCCATGTCGGTAGCCGCGCCGACCACATAGGCCAGTGCGCGCATCGCTTCGGTTTGCGACTTCATCAGCATCAGCATGCGGCGCACATCGGGGTGATGGATGATCGAAACCTTGGGCCCGCCTCGCACGCCCATCTCTGTTCCCTGAATGCGGTCACGTGCATAGCCCAGCGCCTTCTGGTAGGCGCGTTCGGACAAGGCCAGGCCTTCCATGCCGACCGCAAAGCGCGCCTCGTTCATCATGATGAACATATACTCAAGGCCGCGGTTGGGCTCGCCGATCAGCGTACCGATCGCGCCGCCCTTGTCACCAAAGGCCAGGACACAGGTCGGGCTCGCATGAATGCCGAGCTTGTGCTCGATCGATACACAATGCACATCATTGCGCGCACCCAGGCTACCATCCGCATTCACCAGAAACTTCGGCACCACAAACAGCGAGATACCCTTGACCCCTTCCGGTGCATCAGGCAGGCGCGCAAGCACGAGGTGAATGATGTTGTCGGTGAGATCGTGTTCGCCATAGGTGATGAATATCTTCTGACCCGAAATCAGGTAGGTGCCATCCGCCTGAGGCTCCGCACGGGTGCGCACAGCGGCGAGGTCGGAGCCGGCCTGAGGTTCGGTCAGATTCATGGTGCCGGTCCATTCGCCGCTCACCATTCTGGGCAGATACATCGCCTTTTGTTCGTCCGAACCCCGCAACATCAGCGCTTCGATCGCGCCGGTCGTGAGCATCGGACATAGCGAAAATGCCATGTTTGACGACTTCCACATCTCCATGACTGCGGTCGACAACAGTTTGGGCAAGCCCTGCCCGCCAAAATCAGGGTCAGCCGCTATCGCCGGCCAACCGGCAGCGGTGAACTGGGTGTAGGCCTCCTTCCAGCCGCTTGCGGTGCACACGTTGCCACCGTCCCAGCTCGCGCCTTCCTGATCGCCCGTCCAGTTGAGCGGCGACAGGATCTCGCTGGCAAACTTGTTGGCCTCATCGAGGATCGCATCGACCAAATCGGACGACACCTCTTCGCAACCGGGCAATTGCTGGACCTGATCCAGTCCGGCGAGCTCCTGCATCACGAACTGCATGTCTCTCAAAGGCGCTGTGTATTGACTCATTTATTTCCTCCCTCCTGGCTTGTCTTGATTATTGTGCCAGCTGGTGACGGCAACGCTTATTTGCCAACCAGATAGCGTTTGTCGTCGAAGGCCCAAACCCACTCGGGCCGGTATACGACAAGCAGCGTGATCACGGCCCCACTGATCCATGCTTCGGAAAACCCGAGCAGGATGAAGTAGGGAAGGTACTCCGAAAGCAGAAACTCGAATGGGTAGGCGCCGCTGGCGACCATCGCAGCACAGGCCACCAGCCCTTGCAGCACCACCACAAGTGCCGAGCCCATGAACGACAGAACAAAAATGAAGATGAAAAAGTGACTCGGCAGGGTCGCCTCGATGATGCGCTGCAAGACCCTCGCAATGCCGACCGGCACGATCACCATCAGCAGGAAGTTGATCGGCCAAGCGCTCCACTCTATACCACCATTCGCGGCAAGCGCTGTAAGCGCAATGCCCATCGACACGACCGCAAAATGCGGCCCGAGTGCAAGCGTGGCGGCCATCGAACCCATCAGGTGGAGGTTCAAGCCGGGCCGAACGCCGGCCTTCATGCTCCACAGCAATGCCAGCGAAACCGCAAGGCCGAACAGCAGATTGCGCTGGGTGTTGGTCGCGAGCCTTCGCCACGGCGCGCGGATGACAATCCTGAACAGGACGACGACACTCAAGATCCCGGCAACCCAGTGCCAAACAGGCGAAAAGAGGGTTGCCGGGAAATTCATCTCGAGCGTCTTGCTTCAAGAACTTGCGCCCACCGCATCGACCAGGGCTCAACCCACTGCGGCGGTCAGCTCCGGAATGGCTTCAAACAGGTCTGCAACCAGCCCGTAGTCGGCCACCTGGAATATCGGCGCCTCGGCGTCCTTGTTGATCGCTACGATCACCTTGGAGTCCTTCATGCCGGCCAGATGCTGGATTGCGCCAGAAATGCCCACGGCGATGTAGAGCTGCGGTGCAACGATCTTGCCGGTCTGGCCCACCTGATAATCGTTGGGTACATAGCCGGCGTCGACCGCTGCGCGCGAAGCACCGAGCGCGGCACTCAATTTGTCGGCCAGCGGCTCGAGCAGCTTGTGGTAATTGTCGCCACTGCCGAGGCCACGACCACCTGAGACGATGATCTTGGCGTTGCCCAGTTCCGGACGCTCGGATTTGGTGATCTCGCGCCCGACGACCTTGGCCAGACCGAAGTCGGGGCCGGCCGCAAGGGCTTCGATCGTTGCGCTACCGCCGTCGCCCGCCGGCTCGAAACCGGTGCTGCGAACCGTGACGACCTTGACCGGATCGGCACTCTTGACCGTTGCCAGCGCATTGCCTGCATAGATCGGGCGCACAAACGTGTCGGCCGACTCGACCGCGATCACATCGCTGATCTGTGCAACATCGAGCAGCGCAGCGACGCGGGGAAGCATGTTCTTGCCGGCGGTAGAGGCGCAGGCAAGAATGTGGGTGTAACCGGCAGCGTTGGCGACCACCAGCGCAGCCACGTTCTCGGCAAGCTGATGCTCGTAATGACCGGCATCCGCTACCCGAACCTTTGCAACACCCGCGATCGAAGCGGCTGCTGCTGCGGCGGCTGCGCAGCCATTGCCGGCAACCAGCACATGAATCTCGCCACCGATCTTCGCGGCCGCTGCAACGGTGTTGAGGGTAGCCGACTTGATCGACTGATTGTCGTGTTCAGCAATAACAAGAATCGCCATCTCAGATCACCTTCGCTTCGGATTTCAACTTTTCGACCAACTGTGCAACATCGGCCACCCGCACACCCGCGCTGCGCTTGGCAGGCTCGGCCACTTTAAGCGTCGCAAGCCGCGGCGCCACGTCGACGCCGAGATCTTCGGGCTTGACGGTATCGAGCGGCTTCTTCTTTGCCTTCATGATGTTCGGCAGGGTCGCATAGCGCGGCTCGTTCAGGCGCAGATCGGATGTGATCAGCGCCGGCAGAGCCAACTCGATCGTCTCGAGCCCGCCATCGATTTCGCGGGTGACGACGGCCTTGCCATCTGCCACCGCGACCTTCGATGCAAAGGTCGCCTGCGGCCAGCCCATCAGCGCTGCAAGCATCTGCCCGGTCTGATTGGAATCGTCATCGATCGCCTGCTTGCCGCAGATCACGAGATTGGGCTGCTCGCGTTCGCACAGCGCCTTGAGCAGTTTCGCAACCGCCAGCGGTTGCAGTTCAACCGCAGTCTCAACCAGGATGCCACGATCGGCACCGATCGCCATTGCCGCACGAAGCGTCTCCTGACACTGTGCTGCACCGCAGGATACGGCAACCACCTCGGTGACCACGCCCGCTTCCTTGAGGCGCACCGCCTCCTCGACCGCAATCTCGTCGAACGGGTTCATCGACATCTTCACGTTCGCGATGTCGACACCGCTACCGTCGCTCTTGACCCGCACCTTTACGTTGTAATCGACCACGCGCTTGACTGGCACCAGAATCTTCAAGTTCTCACTCCTAATCATTGGATGAAGGTACTTTCTAGTTATGACCACATTATGGCACTACCGCGAACCACTTGTAGCACGGCGGTGACTTGATCTTGCGATCCTGCCGTAGGTGCAGAAACAGGTCACCAATTGCCAATTCACATACGGTAGCGTATGGTTAAATTTTAGTCAATACTTCACCGTATGGAAAACGACCCCACAAAGCACAAGACCCAACTTGATCGCGATGCCTGGATCAATGGCGCCATCGAGATACTTGCAGAAGAAGGCGTGGCCGGATTGCGGGTCGAGGTGCTCGCCAAGCGCCTCAAGGTGACCAAAGGCAGTTTCTACTGGCACTTTCAGGACCGCCACGACTTGTTGATGGCCGTCCTGC
Organism: Zoogloeaceae bacterium; assembly: GCA_016790005.1. Taxonomy (GTDB): domain Bacteria; phylum Pseudomonadota; class Gammaproteobacteria; order Burkholderiales; family Rhodocyclaceae; genus UBA2357. The sequence goes on along the minus strand of JAEUNS010000439.1, from coordinate 12,777 downwards.
AAAAGTGGAAGGAAGGCCGAATCCGCGACATCATCAAGCAGACCCGGGTGCAGCCGGGCCATGCGCTCGAGCAGATCTACCATGTAATCGACATCTACAGCTCGAACCGCAGCAGGCGCGGCATGATGATCGAGATTGCGGTGCGCGACTGGGCCAGGCGCGACAGTGACGCGGCGGCCATTGTGGCCGAGGTCGATGAAACCCGACTTCAGTGCGCACGCGGCCTGTTCCTGGCCTGCGGCCTGCCGCTCGAGGAAGCCTCGAGTCGCTGCATGCTGCTCTATGCGTACGTCTTCGGTGTCTCGCTGATGATCTACGACACCTTCGATGCTGATCCGGCGCGACTCAAGCGTGACATCGCGGACCTCATCGCGCGCTCTTCATCCGTAGCGGCCAAGGCTCGGGGCAGCCAAGTTGGAGAGGAACTAAACGCGGCCAACAGCCCTACCCAGTGAGTCCCGTCCGCCGCGCCTGAGGCCCATTGCCAACCCCGGGGCGGCACAGACTTCCACGGTGACGATCAGAGCACGAAACGCTTGAGTGCGCTTTCCATCTGCACCGCAATCCCGCGCAACTCGGTCGCAGCGGCGCTCGTTTCGCCGACCACGCCGGCGTTCTTTTCGGCCATCTGGGCAATTCTTTCCACATTGCGCGCGATATCGCTTGCGGCAATGCTCTGCTCCTTCAAGGCCTCCGAAATGTCGGTCACGACCCGATTCACCGCGCGAGCACTCTCGGTAATCTCGGCAACCGCATGACCCGCCTCGTTGGCAACCTCGACTCCGCCACTGGCCGACTCGACGCTACGTGCCATGACCGCCGAGACCTCGCTCACACTGCCCTGAATGGCCGAAATGAGCTGACTGATCTCGGTGGTGGACTGGGCTGTACGCTCGGCCAGTTTGCGCACTTCATCCGCGACGACGGCAAAACCGCGGCCCTGGTCGCCAGCTCGTGCGGCTTCGATGGCGGCATTGAGCGCAAGCAGATTGGTCTGATCTGCCACATCCCTGATCACGCCTACGACGCGCGATATCTCGCCCGTTCGCTCCTGAAGGTCGCTCATGCGCGCGGTGCCTTGCCCGATCGTGTCGGCGATTTCGCGGATTCGAGCCACGGCGGAGTTGATCACCTGCGCGCCAGACTCACTCTTGTCGCCAGCATCATGCGCGAGCGTTGAAGCCTCCTGGGCGGAATCGGCGACGTGGCCGATACTAACCGTCATTTGCTCGACCGATGCAGCCATCGACGAAGCCGCCTCGCTTTGCTGCTCGGAAGCATCGGTCACGGTGGACGCGTTGGCCGCGAGCTGGGTTGATGACGATGAAAGGTGCACCGACGACTTCTGCAACTGTCCGAGCACCTCCCTGAGACTTTGCTGCATCCGCGCCATCGCGCCATTGAGCCGACCGATCTCGTCGCTGCCCTCGGCCTCGACCGTATTGTCGAGATGGCCATCCGCAACCCGCTCGGCCGTCTTCACGGCCGCCTCGAGCGGTCGTGTGATCGAACGCGAGATGATCTGTCCCAGCACGATCGCCAGCACCACCGCTGCGATCAGCAGCCCGCCCTCGGCCCAGAGTGCCTCTTCAAACTCTTCCTGGGCGCGTACTCGAGTCTCTTCGGCATAAGCGTTCTGCTGGATCATCAGCTTGTCCAGCATCGCGACCTGATCGCGAATTTGTTGCTGTGCATCAACGATGAACATGCGCTGCACCGCGAATGAGAAGTTCTCGTTACGCAGCGCCGCGAGCGTGCTTACAAGCAGTGGGCTCAGCTTTGCGTAGGCCGCATCAAACTCGTTCGCGATCAGGCTCTGGTCAGCCGAGTTGCCGATACTGCGGCGAAATGCAGCCCAGTCTCGATCGAGGCTTCGCACGAACTCGTCAGCGCGGTCGAGGTGCAGCGAGGTCGGATGATTGTGCAGTGTAACCAGAGCGTGGTCGGGTTGATGCTGAAACGCGCGCAGCATCTCCAGGTTGATCTGAACCAGCGAGGTGCGCGCCTCGGCCAGCTGGCGCAGCGGCGTCAGGACATTGCTGTCCATGTAGGCAAGCTTGTCGACGGTCGCTGACATTCCCCGGACACCCAGCAAACCGACAACAATAATGAAAAGGAGCAGAATCGCCTGCAAAAGCACAAGGCGACTGCTTACCCGCATTCGCGAAATCATCGAGAACATACCTGTTTCCTTGAATTTTTCTGGCTTCGTACGGCTCAACTATCGGCCTTGCCGGCGCAAACTTGAGCCTCAGCGATCCGTACCGAAGCGGGCCCCACGCCCGAAGATCTGGTGCACATTGTCTGCAGTCGCGGCAGCGACATGCTCGGGTGTATCCGACCGGAGCACAGCGATGAGCTTGAGAATCTCGGCCAGATCGGCCGGTTCGGTACGCGCCCCATGCCGCCAGGCCGGTGAAATATCGGGTGCATCGGTCTCGAGCACCAATGCCGAAAGCGGTAGTTCGGCAGCGAGTGAACGAATTCGGGTCGATCCTGTGAAGGTCATCGCGCCGCCGAAGCCGAGCTTGAAGCCCATGTCGATAAACTGATGGGCCTGTTGAAGGCTGCCGTTGAATGAATGCGCGATGCCGCCGGGCACCTCGATGCGCCGCAACGCCTTGAGCACCGCATCGACCGCGCGCCGCACATGCAGGATGACAGGAAGGCCGTGCTTGCGGGCGAGCTTCAGTTGCGCAACGAAATACTCGGTCTGAAGTTCGATCGCCGGCGTCGCGACGAACTGATCGAGTCCGATCTCACCCACCGCGATCGCCCTGCTGGCCCCGAGCCGAAAATCCAGTACTTCAAGGTCGGCAGCCGTGGCGCCGCCAACATACAGAGGGTGGATCCCGAGCGCAAAAGCGACGTCAGCATGGCTAGTCGCCAGGGCCTCGACGGCATCGAAATTTTGACGCTCGACCGCCGGCACGATGAACCTCCGCACCCCCGCGACCCTCGCAGCCTCGATGACCGCTTCGCGGTCGAAGTCGAACTCGCGTGCATCGAGATGGATGTGGGTGTCGATCAGCATGAACGCCCGATCTCAGCACCCCTTCCACACCGGGGCACGCTTGGCGACGAAGGCATCCATGCCCTCTGCCGCATCGTCGCAAACCGCATTGCAGGCCATGGTTTCCGCCGCCATCTGGTAGGCGGCATCAAGCCCCATCTCAAGCTGGCGATAGAACATCTGTTTGCCCATGCGGATTGCAACCGGCGATTTTGCAACGATAGCGGCCGCAAGGCGAGCGACCTCGTCATCCAGTTGATCGAGCGGCACGACGCGGTTGACCAAACCTCGGCGTTGCGCCTCAGCGGCGTCGATGAAGTCGCCGGTGACCAGCATCTCGAACGCCTGCTTGCGCCCCATGTTGCGCGACAAACCGACTCCGGGGGTGGCACAGAACAAACCGACGTTGATGCCCGAAACCGCGAAGCGGGCGACATCGGCCGCTACGGCCAGGTCGCACATCGAGACCAGCTGGCAACCTGCCGCGGTCGCGATGCCATGGACGCGCGCGATCACCGGCTGCGGGATTTCGGTGAGCTTCATCATGAACTTGCCACACAGGCGGAAAAGCGCCTGCTGAAAGGCAAGCTCGCGATGGGTGCGCATCTCCTTCAGGTCGTGGCCCGCACAGAAGGCCTTTCCGGACCCGGACAGCACCACGACGCGCACGCTCGCGTCCGTGGCGATGGCGTCGACCGCTGCAATCAACTCTTCCAGCATCTCGACCGACAGGGTATTGAACTGGGCTGGCCGATTCAGCGTAAGCCTGGCTACGCCGGACTCGTCGCGACGCAGCAACATCGGTTCGTCTGAACTATTCATCATTGCACTCATGCCACACCTCGAAATTTATGGATTGAAGCTTCACTCGATTGCCGCCGATGATTTCGCCTGTTCGCGCAGCACGAACTTCTGGATCTTGCCGGTCGAGGTCTTGGGCAGTTCGGTGAATACGATCCGCTTGGGGGCCTTGAAACCGGCCAGGTGGGCTCGACAATGGGTGATCAGCTCCTCGGCGCTTGCGCTCGCCCCGTCGCGCAATTCGACAAAGGCGCACGGCACCTCGCCCCACTTCTCGTCCGGTGCGGCCACGACGGCTGCAGCGATCACCGCCGGATGCTTGTAAAGGGCATCCTCGACCTCGATCGACGAAATATTCTCGCCACCCGAAATGATGATGTCCTTGCTGCGATCCTTGATCTTCACATAGCCATCGGGTTGAATCACCGCGAGATCGCCGGTGTGATACCACCCTCCCCTGAACGATTCCTCGGTTGCTGTCGGGTTCTTGAGGTAGCCCTTCATGACGAGATTGCCGCGGAACATGATCTCGCCCATGGTCTCGTTATCCCACGGCACGACCTGCATCGTGACCGGGTCCATGACCGTGATGCCTTCCTGGGCATGGTAGCGAACCCCTTGGCGACCGTTCATGGCCACCTGCTCGGCTAGCGGCAGATCCGCCCATTCTTCATGCTTGGCACATACTGCGGCAGGCCCGTAGGTTTCGGTGAGCCCGTACACATGAGTGACATCGAAACCGATCCTGGCCATGCCCTCGATCACCGCAGCGGGTGGGGGCGCGGCGGCAACCAGGCCCGAGACCTTATGGTCAATGCCCTCGCGCCACGATTCGGGTGCGTTCGCCAGCATCGAATGAACGATCGGCGCACCGCAATAGTGAGTGACGCGATGCGCGCGAATGGCGTCGAAGATAAGTCGTGGATCGACCCGGCGCAGGCACACATTGACGCCGGAATTCGCCGCCATCGTCCAGGCGAAACACCAGCCATTGCAATGGAACATCGGCAGGGTCCACAGATAGACCGAATGCGGGGGCATGCCCCAGCTGACGATGTTGCTCATCGAATTCAGGTAGGCACCACGGTGATGGTAAACGACCCCCTTGGGGTTGCCGGTGGTGCCGGAGGTGTAGTTGAGCGCGATTGCATCCCATTCGTCGCCCGGTTGCTCGAACACGAAATCCGGGTTGCCGGTTGCGAGCAAGGCCTCGTACTCATGGCCGCCCAGGCGCGTACCCGGCCCGGTGTACTCCGGGTCGTCAACATCGATCACGATCATGTCGGGCCGCTTCGCGAGCTCTAATGCCGCACTCATGGTGCGGGAATACTCGCGATCGGTGATCAGCACACGCGCTTCGCCGTGATTGAGAATGAACGCGATCGCCTCGGCATCGAGCCGGGTATTGATTGTGTTGATTACCGCCCCCGTGGCCGGAATGCCGAAGTGGCACTCGAACATCTCGGGCGTGTTGTTGAGCACCACCGCGACCGTATCGCCCTTGCCCACGCCCAGTTGCCTGAGCGCCGAGCCCAACCGACGGCAGCGATCGTAGGTCTGCTTCCAGGTCAGGCGGCGCTCGCCGTGAATCACTGCAACCCGGTCCGGATAGATGAACGCACTGCGCTCGATGAAGGTCAGCGGCGTCAGCGGCGTGTAGTTGGCAGCATTCTTGCCGAGTCCATCTTCGTAGATGGACGTCTTGTTGTCGTTCATTCGCTCTCTCCCTCTTGAATTCACTCTTGCGTCTTGTCGGGTGCAGAGGTGCCCACGCCATGACAGCGCTGCGCCGGTCCGCCCGGCTTGTTGCCCACATCCGTCAGCCAGTTTACGGTGCCCGAGATGAACTTTGAGACACCATTCTGGTGTGCCGCAACGCCACCACGTGCATCGGGCGAAGCCGCAGCTTGGCTGACCTCGAACTCGGTACTTGCCAGCCGGGCGCCGCCTCGGGCATCGATCAGCTCAACACGCGCGAAAAGCCTGCTCTCGCTCACCTGCGGGTCTTTGAAAACCTGCACGAACTCGTCAAGTTCGACCCTCAGCCGACATGGCCTGGCCGGATCATCGCCAATACCCAGCGTGCGTGCAATCATGCGCTGCATCATCTCGGCGGGGGGTGCAGCCCACTTGCTGGCGATATAGGCGTCGCGGCTGGCGGGCAGCTGATAGGCCAGACGATACTGCATGGCCGGGGTATCAAGCCACGACGGTGCGCGCACCTCGATCCTGCCGGGTATGAGCATCGGCGACTGTTCCAGACGGGGCGGCTCGCCCAGATCGAACACCACCGCTGGGGTTTGGGCCGGAAACAGGCTGGTGCAGCCAGCCGAAAACATCAGGACCACGAGCGCAACAAGCGCCGTCCGGACCTGCACACGTTCTTGCAGGGGCGACCAACGAGCCCCGATCGTTGAATCAGGCATTCGGGCACGCGCCCGGCAATCTGTCATCGCGCCGCCTCGAAACCATGCTCACCCGGGCCTGGCAAGCGCTCACCGCGGCCGGTAATCAGCATCTGTGGGGTTTTGTCGAGTTCCGCGGTCAGTCGCCCGATGCGCCGGGTGGTGTCGTTGAGTTCGGCAAGCAAGGCCTCGAGTTCGGGCAAGGTACGCTCGTTAAGCTTCGCGCCGGTGCTTTCGGTCAGATGATCGATTCGCGCGAGGGTTTCACGCATCTGCACGAGCAGGGCCCGCCCCTCCCGAAAGGCCGGCGCCGCTTCAGCACTGGCCTGGTCGAGCCGGGTCATCAGGCGGTTGAGGTTTGCGATGTTTTCGCGGCTGAAGGCACTGCGAATCGCGATCAGGGTATTGCCGCCTTCCTTGAAGGTTTCATCCATGCCCAGCGCAACCGACTCGAGACGCTCGAGAATACGCGCAAAGCGCTGCGCGCTCTCGCCGCCGAAAAAGTCGTTCATCTGATCGGCGAGCGTGCGGAAGCGCTGCAGCGCATCGACCATGACGTCGGACACGGTATCCAGCAGCCCCGACTCGAGCGTGAGGCGCGCAACCCGCCCATCGACGATCTGCAACGGACGCGGGTCGGCGCCCCGGTCGTCGAGTTGCACGAATGCAAGCCCGGTCACGCCCTGGTAGCCCATGCTTGCGCGGGTGCCCATCGTGATCGGCAGATCGGAGCGGATCCGGATTGCCACCACCAGAAGGCGCTTGTCATCCGGATCGATGCGGATGTCGGTGACCTTTCCCGCCGCCATGCCACGGTAGCGGACCGGCGCCTGAACGTTCAGACCGGTGATGCTTCCGGTGGTGATCAGCTCGTAGTCGCGGGTGCTTTCACCCTGCCCCGAGAACCACCACACGGCGAGCACCGCCGCCGCACCGAGGATCAAAGCGAAGAGCCCGGCGACGAGCGCGTGGGCACGGCTCTCCATCAGCGAGCTCCCTGCTCCGCCGGCCCGGTCACCGCAGCCGCGAAAAAGCGCTTGATGAACGGGTGATCGCTCGCCTGGGTGGCGGCTACCGAAGCAAGGCTCACGATGCGCCCATCGGCAAGCACCGCAACCTGGGTTGCGAGCGCCTTGAGGGTGTCGACATCATGAGTCACCAGAACCACGGTAAGTTCGAGAGCCTTGTGTAATGTTCGAATCAGCGCCACGAACGAGGCGCTGCGTTCCGGGTCGAGGCCGGCGGTGGGTTCGTCCAGCAGCAGCAACTCGGGCTCCAGCGCCAGCGCCCGCGCCAAGGCCACGCGCTTGATCATACCGCCAGAAAGCTCGGCTGGCATCAGCAGCGCGTCATCCGGCCGCAATCCCACCATGTCGAGCTTCAGCGCGACCAGATCGTCGAGCTCGGCATCGGTTGCGAGCTTGAGCTCGCGCAGCGGCAATGCGATGTTCTCGGCCACGGTCAGGGCCGAAAAGAGCGCCCCCTGCTGAAACAGGACCCCGAAGCGCCTGCGCCGCTGCCGTTGCAGCGCAATTCCGCCCGAAAAAAGGTCTTCACCGAAGAGCTTCACCCTGCCTGACGCGGGCCGCGTCAAACCGATGATATGACGCAGCAGGGTCGTCTTGCCGCTGCCCGACCCCCCTACCAGCGCCACCATTTCGCCCGACTCGATACTGAGATCGAGCCCGTCATGCACCAGCTTGTTGCCGAAGCGGGTCGAGATGCCCCGGAGTTCGACGACCGGGACCGTGCTCATCCCGGCACCCCGATCGTGCGGGTTGCGATCGCGAAAATCGCGTCCACCAGAATCACCAGCGTGATCGCGGTCACCACCGAGGCCGTGGTGTTGGCCGAAAGGCTCTCGGTATTCGGTTTGATACGCAGGCCGAAATGACATGCGACCAACGCGATCAACAGTCCGAATGCGGCCCCCTTTGCCAGCCCGATGAATACGTTGGGGAGCGGTACCGCGCGTGGCAGGGTTTCGATGAAGAAGCCGATGCTCAGGTCGAGTTGCAGCCAGGCCGACAACATGCCGCCCAGCAATGCGCTCGCAGAGGTCCATAACACCAGCAGCGGCATCGAGAAGGCCAGCGCCAGCACTTTTGGAAGCACCAGCCGCTGGGTGCGTGAGATCCCCAGTGCGGCCAGCGCATCGAGCTCTTCGGTCACACGCATCACCCCGATCTGAGCGGTCATCGCCGACCCCGAACGTCCGGCCACCAGCACCGAGACCAGCACCGGGCCGAGCTCACGGATGATGCCCATGCCGAGGATGTCGACGATGAAGATGTCGGCGCCATACGCCTTGAGCTGCAGAGCCGACAGATAGGAAAGCACCACGCCGATCAGGAAGCCGACCAAGGCCGCGACCGGCATCGCCTTCACGCCAACCTTGAACACGTTGGCCGAGATCTCGCGCAGGGGCCAGTCACCCGGATGAACGAGCAGATAGACGAAATCGAGGCACAACTGGCCGACAAGGCGGATGAACGCGACCAGATGATCCGCGAAGCCGAACACCCGTGCGCCCAGCGCCGCGATTGCGTCGCCAAATCGATAAGCCGGCGGTTTGGGCAGTTTCAGCGTCGCAGCCCGGGCACTGTGCTCCAGAACCACGCGACAGGCGTCCGGTGCATTCAGATTGGCAGGCCAACGCCCACCCCATGCGCGCCAAAGCAGGGTTGCGCCGAAGCTGTCGAGACGACTGACGCCGCTCAGATCCCACAGGGTGTTTTCGTTGGCTTTGAGCAAACTTCGCCTGAGCGGGGAATTGACGGGCGACAAACGGCGCAAGGTCCATTCGCCCCGCAACACCGCTCGATTGGATTCGCCTGTGATCAGTTCCAGTTGCGGCGTCGCGGGTGGCGTGCGCTGCGATTCCATGGCCGTTCAGGCGACAATTGCACGCGCCGCTTCGGTTCGAATCTTGAGCCCATGGTCCACGGTGAGCCAGTGGCGTTGCTCTTCATCGAGTGCCGCTGCGGTCAACGGCAGTTTCTTGAGCCAGCCCTCACGCAGCGTCAGCACGAAACTATTGCCCTCGCGTGCCAACGCGGCCGGTGGCAAGCCCCGGCCGTCGCGCGCGCGGTGGATGAGTGCAGCTAGTCGCAGGCACACGATCAGTTCCCAGTCGGCATGGCCGGCCTCGAGCGCCGAAACGCGCGCGAGCTTGCCACGATGCGCGAGCACGATGCGCGACAGGCGCGCCTGGTCCATGCGCGAGAATCCGGGCATGTCGGCATTGGCCAGGATATAGGCACTGTGCTTGTGATAGCTCGCATGCGCCACCGAGATGCCGATTTCGTGCAGACGGGCAGCCCATTCGAGAAAGCGCCGGTCGAGGTTGTCCTCGCCCGTGGTGTTCGGATCGAGACAGGCCAGCAGATGACAGGCAGTGCGCGCCACCCCGTTGGCATGGCTGCGTTCCACCTGGTAGCGCGCCATGAAGGCATCGACCGTTGCATCGCGCAGGTCATGATGGTGATAGCGGCCCAGAAGATCGTAAAGCACGCCCAGACGCAGCGCGCCCTCAGAGAACACCATCCGTTGCAGGCCAAGCTCCTTGAACACCGCTGACATGATTGCCACGCCACCGAGAATGACCGGAATGCGGTCGCCCTTCAGACCAAGCAAATCGAGCCGGTCGAGCGAGCCAGCGCGCAGCATCGCAGCCTTGAGCTGCTCCAGACCTTCGCGGGTGATGCCGCCAGACGAAAAACCGTTTTGCTCCAGGATCTCGACGATCGCCTTGGCCGATCCACTCGAACCCACTGCTTCTTCCCAGCCGGTGGCGCGATAGGCATGGCCGATTGCCTGCAGCTCGCGCCGGGCAGCGGTTTCGGCATCCCTGAAGCCTCGCTTGTCGATACGTCCGTCGGGAAAGTAATTGAGGCTGTAGCTTACGCAGCCCATGTAGAGCGACTCGAGCAGCAGCGGCTTGAAGCTCTTTCCGATGATGAACTCGGTCGAACCGCCGCCGATATCGACGACGAGTTGTTGCAGGTGCGGGTCAGGCAGCGTATGCGCAACGCCCACATAGATCAGCCGTGCCTCTTCGCGGCCCGCGATGATCTCGATCGGGAAACCCAGCGCCACTTCGGCCTCACGCAGAAACTCGGGCGCGTTCTTTGCCACACGCAGGGTATTGGTCGCGACTGCCCGGACAGAATCGGGGCTGAAGCCGGCAAGACGTTCGTTGAAGCGCCTTAGCGCCAGCAGGCCGCGTTCACGTGCAGGCAGGTCCAGAACCTTGTCGGGCGACAGGCCGGCAGCCAGCCGGACTGCATCCTTGACACCATCGAGCGGGTATATCTGGTCATTGACGATCTTTCCGACCTGAAGCCGAAAGCTGTTCGATCCCAGATCTATCGCTGCAATCAGTTCATGCTTCATGACGGTGCGCGTGTCGCCGCGCGAGGACCAAATTGAGCGGCATTCTATCATCCGCCTGCCGCGACACAGCATTTGTGCGATGCCAAAGAAAAATGATCGGCAACAATCGTGTGCCTGCGGGAGGCCCACGCTTGTGATGTAATCACGGTATTCACAATAACAGGGCATCCGGTTGAAACGTCGATGTGACGACATCACAGCCGAGCGTGCCGCCGGGAGCCTATCGAACATGCCTGACCTTGCGCCGCGTTTTCCGACCGAACACTTTCTAAACCGCGAATTGTCCCTGCTTCAGTTTCAACGCCGGGTGCTGGCACAAGCTGCCGACAGTCGGGTACCGCTGCTCGAGCGCCTGCGCTTCCTGTGCATCGTGTCGAGCAATCTCGACGAGTTCTTCGAGATCCGGGTTTCCGGCATCAAGGAGCAGATTCGCAGCGGCACAATCGCGGCCGGTATCGATGGCCTCATTCCGGCCACGCTGCTCGAGCGGGTCAGCGTGGATGTGCACGCCATCATCGCCGAACAGTACGCCTTGCTGAACAATGAGATCCTGCCTGCGCTCGAGGCCGAGGGGATTTTATTCCTGCGCCGCAGCCGCTGGACCGACGCACAGCGCGAGTGGGTGCGCGGTTATTTCGAACGCGAGGTCAGCCCGGTGCTGACGCCGATCGGACTTGACCCGGCGCATCCGTTTCCGCGCGTGCTCAACAAGAGTCTCAACTTTGCGGTCGAACTCGAAGGCCGTGATGCGTTCGGGCGTGACTCGGGCGCGGCAATCGTGCAGGCACCTCGGGCCCTGCCGCGGGTGATCCGCCTGCCGCGCGAGATATGCGCTCACCCCTACGAGTTCGTGTTCCTGTCGTCGATCCTGCATGCGCATGTCGATGAGCTTTTCTCCGGCATGCGGGTGCTCGGTTGCTACCAGTTCCGCGTCACCCGCAACTCCGACATGTTCGTTGACGAAGAAGAGGTCAAGGACTTGCGCGCTTCGCTCAAGGGCGAGCTGACCCAACGCCACTTTGGCGACGCGGTGCGTCTCGAGGTGGCCGACAACTGCTCGGAAGTCACCGAATCCTTTCTGTTGCAGCACTTTCGCCTCACCCGCAAGGATCTCTACCGCACCCCCGGCATCGTCAACCTCGTTCGCCTGATGCAGGTGCCCGACTGGGTGGGACGGCCCGACCTGACTTATCCGCCCTTCCTGCCCGGCACACCCAAGGCGCTCGAGAAGAATCGCGACATTTTCGACGCGATCCGCAAACAGGACATCCTGCTTCATCACCCCTTCCAGAGCTTTGCACCGGTGATCGAGCTCATTCGCTCGGCGGCCGACGATCCGCAGGTGCTTGCAATCAAGATGACCGTCTATCGCACCGGCACCGATTCGGTGTTGATGGAGCACCTTGCCCGCGCCGCACAAAAGGGCAAGGAGGTGACGGTGGTGCTCGAACTGATGGCGCGCTTCGATGAAGAGGCGAACATCACCTGGGCGAACAAGCTCGAAGAGGTCGGCGTTCATGTGGTCTACGGTGTATTCGGCTACAAGACCCATGCCAAGCTGCTGATGCTGGTGCGGCGGGAGGAAGGCGGACTGCGCCGCTATTGCCACCTCGGCACCGGTAACTATCATCCGCGTACCACCCGGATGTACACGGACTTCGGCCTGCTCACCTGTAACTCGGAGATTGGTTCGGACGTCGCCGATGTGTTCACCCAGCTCACCGGCCTGGGCCAGGCGACCACCCTGATTCATCTGTGGCAGGCGCCATTCGCGCTGCAGAGGAACGTGGTCGAGGCAATCAATGCCGAGGCCGAGAACGCGCGCGCCGGTCGCCGCGCCAAAGTCATCGCCAAGATGAATGCGCTACTCGAACCGGAAACCATCGAGGCTTTGTATGCGGCGTCGCAAGCCGGGGTCGAGATCGACCTGATCGTGCGCGGCCCCTGCGCCCTGCGCCCGGGTGTACCCGGTCTTTCGGAGCGGATTCGGGTCCGCTCGATCATCGGCCGCTTTCTCGAGCACCACCGGATTGTTTACTTCTACGCCGACGGGGCCGAGAAGGTCTACCTATCGAGTGCCGACTGGATGGATCGCAACTTCTTTCGCCGCATCGAGGTTGCATTCCCGGTGCTCGATCCAAAACTCAAGCGCCGAGTCATCCG
>JAEUNS010000429.1 GCA_016790005.1 Zoogloeaceae bacterium | reverse complement strand
GCGGCCGCAATCGGCTCACCCGCAATCGCCAACCTCAGGCGCTCGATCAGATCTTCATCTGCCGGCGGGGGTTGGGTTCCCTGGGCAAGATCGCCGAACATGTCGCGCACCGAAGCGGTTGCCGACAGGATGACATCCATGACCTCGGGAACCAGCCGCAATTCGTTGTTGCGCAACTTGTCGAACAGGTTTTCGGTGAGGTGACACAGCGTAACGAGTTCGCTCGCGTTGAGAAATCCCGCGCCGCCCTTGATCGTGTGAAAACCCCTGAAGATGTCGTTCAGCAGACCGGGATCGTCCGGACTGCGCTCGAGATCGACCAGCTTGTTGTCGACACCCGATAACAGGTCGGCCGCTTCGACCAGAAAGTCCTGCAGAAGCTCTTCCATTCCAGCGAAATCACTCATGATTTCCTCTCACCCATTTTGTTCGACACGAGCACTGCGCCCCGCACCGGACCGGCATTCGATCGCCGGGTCATTCAACTTCAAGAAAACGCCGAGCCGCCTCAAGTTTTCTTTCCCCCCTCTGGGGGCGGAAACGGCGGCAGCCGTTTCCTGGGGGCGCTCAGAAGCCAAGACTGTCGAGCAGATCATCGACCTGTTCCTGCGTGGTCACCACATCGTCGCGATCCTTGGCGTTGATCACCGGGCCATTCATCAGGCCTTCGACCTTCGGCACCCGCTTCTCGGGCGGCGTCACCTCGAGCAGGATTCCGAGCAGCTCCGACTCTAGCGTCTGGGCAAGATCGACCACCTTCTTGATCACCTGACCGGTCAGATCCTGAAAGTCCTGCGCCATCATGATCTCGAGCAGTTGATCGCTGGTCGCCTTGCTACTCCGGCTCACCCGCCCGATGAAACCGCGGGTCTCGCCTGCAAGCGCCTTGAACTCCTCGACCGAGAGCTCGTTGGCATAGAGTTTCTCCCACTTGCGCTCGAGCTCGGCGGCGTCGGCCATCACCACATCCTGGATCGGCTTGGCAATGTCGGTGGCATTCAGCACCCGACTCGCGGCCTGCTCGGTCATCTGGGTGATGTAATTAAGGCGTTGCCGCACATCGGGCATGGCCTTGACGGCCTCGTGCAGCGTATTGTCGGCCCCAAGCGCGGTCAAGGTGTCATGCACCTGGCGAGTCATGACCCCGATGCGATTGAACACGACCTCGGCCTGAGTGCCTGACGAGGGCACTGCACCGCCGTGGCTAACCGGGCCGGACGACCCCGCGTCGGGATCGGCCTCGACCGCCCCCGCGCTCACCTCGAACTCGGAAGCTACCGAGTCGAACAGCGCCTGCAGTTCGCTATCATCGCCGCTGGTGTCGTTTGCCGACGGCTTGGGAGCACTCTGAGCACTCGCCTTGGATGGTGCAGATGCAATACTGTCGAACAAGGCCTGAAGGTCGTCCGAATCACTGCCCTCGTCACTCTTAAGCTTCTTGGTCATTTACCCGCTCCAGCTGACCCCCATTCACGGTTCGGGGTTTCTTCATTTCTTGCCCATCTTCTCGAAGATCTTGTCGAGTTTTTCCGACAGGGTTGCTGCCGTGAAGGGCTTGACGATGTAGCCGCTTGCACCGGCCTGGGCCGCGGCGATGATGTTTTCCTTCTTCGCCTCGGCAGTGATCATGAGCACCGGCAGATGCTTGTGGCTGGGGGACTGACGAATGCGCTGCAACAGCGTGAGCCCATCCATGTTGGGCATGTTCCAGTCGGTGACGACAAAATCGAAATCACCCGCCTCTAGCTTTTGCAGTGCGACGACGCCGTCTTCGGCCTCGTCGACATTTGTAAAACCAAGCTCCTTCAACAAGTTGCGGACGATTCTCCGCATTGTCGAGAAGTCATCCACAACCAGAAACTTCATTTTCGGATCGGACATCCTTATCTCCGTAATTACCTGACAGCGACGTCCTGCCCCTGATGAGCCCTCATCAGGAGCGGCCTCAAGGTATCGGCCAGAACGTCAGCGTCGAATTTTGCCACGTAGGCATCGACACCGACTTGTTTGCCCATGGCCCGATTGGCATCTGACGACAGGGATGAATGCATCACCACGGGAATGCCGTTGAAACGCACATCAGCCTTGATTTTGCGCGTGAGCACATATCCGTCCATCTCGGGCATTTCGGCATCGACCAGGATCACGTCGACCTCTTCGAGCAGCTGATGCCCGGACTGCTTCGCATACGATGCCATGGCATCGAGCCGATTCCAGGCCTCGAGGCCATTGAGCGCATGCTTGTGCTTGACCCCCAGCTTGTCGAGCACCTCGCCGATCTTGCGACGTGCCACCGCCGAATCGTCGACAAAGAACACGTTCATCTCGTGGCCGCCCGAAATCGGCGCAATGGCGCCGACGATCGCATCGCCGAAGGTGTTTGCCAGAACCGTCTCGACGTCGAGAATCGACACCAAGGAGCCATTGGGCAATTCGGTGATCGCGGTGATGTAGCTGTTGGTGCTGCTCGCCACGTTGTCGGGGGCCCGGACCCGGTCCCACTCGACGCGTACGATCCGGTCGACACCTTCGACCAGAAAACCCAGCGTGCGCTTGCTGTATTCGGTCACCATCATCGAGTTTCCGAGGGTGCTGCCCGAGCTCTCGAGCCCCAGTATCCGGGCGAGCGACAGCACCGGAATCACGTTGCCACGCAGCGAGATCAAGCCCTCGACCCCGTTGGGCATGTTCGGTGCCTTGGTGATGATGGGCGTGGTCGAAACCTCGCGAACCTTGAAGACATTGATCCCAAATATCTCGGTCGTACCGAGCGAGAACAGCAGGATCTCCATCCGGTTCGATCCGGCCAGGCTGGTGCGGGCATCCACGGTGCCGAACAAGTCGTTTTCGGTCGAGCTTTGCTGTGACATGGCGTCTCTCTCAACGGTTTTCGGGCTTATGAGCGCCCGACTGGATCAGCCTGCGCACCGTCTCGGCCAGACGCTGGGGCTCGAACTTGGGTACGTATTCATCCACCCCGACCGACTTGCCAAGCTGCTGGTTGGACATCCCCGAGAGCGACGAATGCATCAGTACCGGAATCCCGTCGAAGCAGGCGTCTGACTTGATCGACTTGGTCAGGATGTAGCCATCCATCTCGGGCATCTCGACATCAGTCAGCACCAGGGATACGAGATCGCGCACTTCACAGCCGGCCGTAGCGGCCTGACGGGCGAGTTGCTGCAACAGGGTCCAGGCCGCACGCCCATTGACAGCCCCGCGATACGGCACGCCGAGCGTATCGAGCGTGCGCTCGATCTGCTTGCGTGCCACCGAGGAGTCATCGGCGAACACCACGATGCGCTCTTCGCCGTGCACCGGTTCGATGCCCTTGTACATGAAGTCTTCTTCATAGCCCGCGGTCTCAGCCAGCACCTTCTCGACATCGAGCATCATCACCAACTTGTTGCCGGGCAACTCGGTGACCGCGGTCACCAGACCACCCAACTTGGCGGTGAGCATGTCGGGCGGCACACGCATCTGCGACCAATCGAGGCGCAGAATGGTATCGACGGCCTCGACCAGAAAGCCCTGGGTGTGACCGTTGTACTCGGTGACGATCATGATCTCGCGCGGCGTTTCGGTGCGCATTCCGGTGTACTTGGCCAGATCCACCACCGGAACCAGCACCCCGCGCAGACTCACCATGCCCTCTACACACGCTGGCATTTCGGGCGCGGCCGTGATCGCTGCGGTTCGCATTACTTCCCGCACCTTGAAGACATTGATGCCGAAAATCTCGCGCCGCCCGGTTCGCTCATCTTCCCCTAGCGTAAACAGCAGGATCTCGAGCTTGTTGGTGCCTGCCAGACGCGTTCGCGCATCGATATTCTTGAGCAGTTCAGACATCTGTATCTCCAAAACCTGTATGAGTCCCGACCCTGTCCGGGCTAACGGTCATGGCGGCTGACCACCCCGAATCCTGAAAACCGCCTGACCGTTCCCTCACCCCCGACCCCTCTCCCGCGCGCGGGCGAGGGGAGCGCAGTGAGTCGCCACAGCGACTTTCACGTTAAACATTCAACCGCCCGCTGTCAGTCTGTCTGCGAACATTCATGAGCTCTAACGGCTGTTTCATCCGGTACTTTAGTCGATCAACCGAAAGATCGATCGAACGCTTCGATCCCCGACCTGAAGCGCGGCACACCACCGCAGTTCGCCAAACAACCAGTCCGGTTGCATCTTCGCATCGGCATGGCCGACCCGAGCAGGGTGAATTGCACACGGCAGCCCGCAAACTCGGGATCAGGCCCGGGCATAGACCGTTCTACCGAGTGGCCTGAAAAGCTCCGAAGCATGTGCAAAGCTCTCCGAGTGGCCGGCGACAAGCACGCCATCCGGACGCAGCAACGGCGCGAAGCGCTT
>JAEUNS010000077.1 GCA_016790005.1 Zoogloeaceae bacterium | reverse complement strand
GCGCGGCCGGCGCTGCTCCCGGTTAGTTGCATGGCCCGTTCGATGC
Source organism: Zoogloeaceae bacterium (assembly GCA_016790005.1). Lineage (GTDB taxonomy): Bacteria > Pseudomonadota > Gammaproteobacteria > Burkholderiales > Rhodocyclaceae > UBA2357. The sequence continues at coordinate 17,740 of JAEUNS010000077.1, read as the reverse complement.
CCTGCGCGAGTAGTGCGCGCTCGTCGAGGTGAGGCGCGATCTGGCTCAGGTCGAACAGGGCTTGAAGCCGCAGGTCGTTGGCCCGCAGCTGGGCGTTGGCTGCTTCGAGCTCTTCGGTACGCGACCCAACGAGTCGTTCGAGATGGCGGCGATGCTGCTCGAGCTCGGCGTCCACCTGGCGGCGCTCGGTGATGTTCTGCACCGTGCCGGTGACCTGGATGATCCGGCCATCCGCGTCACGATTGATCTCCGCGCGCTCCAGTACCCATTCGGTTTGCCCTCCCTGGCGGATGCGGTGCTCGATCTCGTAGTGCCCGGTTTTCAGCCCACGCTCCCAGGCCGCTTCGACTGCCTTGCGATCGTCCGGATGCACGAAGGACATGAAGTCTGCGAAACTGAGGCCCTCGCGGGTTTCGAGGCCAAACATTCGGCAGGTTTCCTGTGACCACGAGAGCGCGTCGCTGTGCGGGTCGAATGTCCAGCTGCCGATCTTGCCGATTGCCTGGGCCAGCCGCAGGTCGCACTCGCTTTTGCGCAGCGCGGCCTCCATCTGTACCCGCGCGCTTACATCGCGCAGGCACCACAGACGCGCCTGGCCAGATCCGATGTCGATCATGCGGGAGTAGCGCTCGATCACGCGACCGTCCTTGAAAGGCACCAGGTCGCGCAACTCGCGCTCATGGGTGTAGGCCTGCTCGATTACGGCGCGTGCAGCCACCGGGTTGCACACCTGCGCCATGGCATGGTCGAGCAGGGCTTGTTCATCCGCCCGTGCGACGAGTTCATCCGGGAAACCCCATAGTTCGCGAAATCGCCGGTTGATCGCCAGGGTATGGCCAGTGCCGTCAGCGAGGATGATTCCGTCCTCGCACGCGTCCAGAATGCTGCGCAGAATCGATGCGCCTGCATCTGCATCTGCATCTGCCGCTGCGATGGATGTTCTCGGCTCGGTCATCGAAGGCTGAGCGACCGAGTGAATCGGCCGGCAGCGGCGCGTCGCCGTGGTTTGCCCGGGACGCCGGGTTGATCTGCCAAACCAGCTTTGTTCATGTGGTTTCCGGCTGGGGAGGGGGCGATTGCAGGTGGTGTTATATTAGCGAAAAGAAGGCCCAAAGGTCAGCCAATGTCTTACCCGCCTGCGCAGTCTGCGCTTCTTCTCGGTACTTCGCCCGCATCGGCAGCATCGCTTTGGGCGTTGATGCAGGTTCGAGCCGGCTGGGTGCCGTTCCGCCCGGGGTCAAGAGTCTCACCATGACCGTATTGGGCCTGCGGACCCGCCTGTTGCTAGGGTTCCTGATCGTGGGCGTATTGCCGCTTGCCGGACTGGCATGGTTCTATATTGGGGCAATCCAACAGGCGCTGACGGCGGTGGTCCTGCAGGAGGTGTCGTCGATCGCCGACAAGAAGGCCGCTCAAATCGATGCCTACGTCCAGGAGCGGCTCGCCGACGTGCGCACCTATGGCCAGCTCGACTTGGTACGGGATGCCCTGGACGCACTGGCCGGCGACTTTGAGCGGGGCGGGCTGCAGGCGACGCGTGAGCGCGCCAGTCAGCTTGGTCCGGCGCTGGCGGTGCTGATGCAATCGAGCGCCTACCATGACCTGCTCCTGATCGACAGGCGCGGCAACATCGTCTATTCGGTTCTGCAAGAGGCCGATCTGGGAACCAGCCTTCGCACTGGCTCCTTCGCCACGAGCGGCCTGGCCGAGGGCTTCAAACAGGCCATGATTGCGTTGCAGACGGACCTGACCGCAATGGAGCCTTACGCGGCGTCGGGTGACAAGATAGCCGGTTTTCTGGTTACGCCCATCTTTCGGGGCGATCAGCCGCTGGGGGTGCTGGCGCTGCAGCTCAATCTCGAGTCGCTCACGCCGGTCGTCTCGGATCGCACCGGTCTGGGGCGAAGCGGCGAGACCGTCCTGGCCAGACTTGTGGGCGATGATGTGCAATACACCGGTCCGCTCGCCCGGATTCCCGATGCCGCCTTCCGCCATCAGTCTTCTCTTGAGCAGGCAGCACTACCGATGCAACGGGCCCTGGAGGGTGACCACGGAAACGGCGTAGCGCACGACTATGCCGGTGTCGAGGTCGTTGCTGCGTGGCGCTACGTGCCTTCGCTGGAGTGGGGCATGGTAGTCAAGATGGATACCGCGGAGGTTTTCGTTCCTGCCCGCCAGGCCGCATGGTTTACCTTGAGCGCATTTGGCGGCTTTCTGTTGCTGTCGGGCGGGGCAGCGTTGTTGCTGGGGCGGCGTTTCTTTCGCGCCGACGCAGTGATCAAGGAACAGGAGGCACGCTATCGGGCGATGTTCGGCAGCATGAACGACGGCGTCGCCCTCTGCTGGGTTGACGAAGATGGCCACGATTTTGCAGTGATCGATTTCAACCGCAGCGCCGAATTGATTACTGGAAAGAGCCGTTCCGAGGTACTGGGGCGAACGATCGTCGAGCTCTTTCAGCCCGGCCATGGTGCGCAGATTCTTGCAAGCATGCAGCGCGTGGCGCGTTCGGGCGTAACCGAAACCCTGGCGCTTACCCAACACAGCGGCGACCATCTGGCCTCGTGGGTCGATCACGAGATCATGCGCCTGCCCAATGGCGAGGTGATGTCGGTGTTCAGGGATATCACCGCGCGCAAGCATGCCGAGCATGCACTGCATCTTTACGCGAAGATCTTCGAGCATAGCGGTGAGGCGATTCTGGTGACGGACCGCGAAAATCGCATCATCGCGATCAATCCGGCCTTTACCCGGCACACCGGCTATACCCTGGACGATCTGGCCGGACACGATCCAAGCATCCTCGCCTCATGTCATACGACGCGCGAAACTTACCGTAGCCTGTGGTCATCGCTGGGCGAAAAGGGTTTTTGGAAGGGGGAACTGTGGGACCGCCACAAGGACGGCGGGATATACCCCAAGCTGGCGTCGATCTCGGTCATTCGTGACTGCAACGGCGATGTCACACATCATATCGCGAGCTTTACCGACATCCGCGAGCGCAAGGCCGCCGAGGACAAGATCAGGCACCTGGCCCATCATGATGCCCTTACCGGGCTGTTCAATCGCTACAACCTGGAAGGGCGCCTGGCCCAGGCGCTGATGGCGGCGCGGCGAGACAAGGGCCAGCTGGCGGTGATGTATATCGACCTTGATCGCTTCAAGGTGATCAACGATTCGCTCGGTCATCACATCGGCGACCTGTTGTTGGTGAGCGTTGCACGCAGATTGACCGCATGCGTGCGCGAGAGCGACATCGTGGCGCGCCAGGGAGGCGACGAGTTCGTCGTGGTACTGACCGGATTTTCGGCTGCTACCGATACCACTGCGATTGCGAAAAAGATCCTGCAGTCGCTGTCCGAGCCATTCGAGATTCATGGCCTGGTGCTGCATACCTCGCCCAGTATCGGCATCAGTCTCTTTCCGAGCGATGGCGCCGATGCCGAGATCCTGGTGCGCAATGCCGATACAGCGATGTATCACGCCAAGGAGCGAGGCAGGAACAACGTTCAATACTTCACCGCGCGCATGAACGCGCTAGCCGCCGAGCGCATGGAGATGGAGCGCGATCTGCGCGCTGCGATTGGCTCCGGGCAGCTGGTGCTCTACTACCAACCCCAGGTGCGGGCACACGATCAGAAGGTCATCGGTGTCGAGGCCCTGCTGCGCTGGCATCACCCCACTCACGGCCTGATCCTTCCCGAGCGCTTCATTCCGGTTGCCGAGGAAACCGGGCTCATCGACGCCATTGGTTTGTGGGTGCTTCAGGAGGCCTGCCAGCAGCATGCCCGCTGGCGGGCGGAAGGCCTCGCCGGACTGACGATGGCGGTGAATGTTGCACCCCGCCAATTGCGGTCTGCGCTGCTGGTGGAGCATGTGCGCGAAGCCATGGCACGCAACGGGCTGGGTGAAGGCGAACTGGAGCTTGAAATCACCGAGTCTGCGGCGATGCACGACCCCGAGCTTTCGATCGAGCGCCTGCACGCGCTGCGCAAGCTCGGGGTCTCGATCGCAATCGACGACTTTGGCACCGGATATTCATCGCTGGCCTATTTGCGGCGCCTGCCGCTGCAGGTGCTCAAGCTCGATCGCGCCTTTGTGGCCGACGTCGAGTCGGACTGCAACGACGCGGCGATCAGCATCGCAACCCTGGCGTTGGCGCATGGTTTGGGGCTGCGGGTCATTGCCGAAGGGGTGGAAACCGTCGGTCAGCGCGACCTCATGCTTGCCCATGACTGCGATCTGTTACAGGGTTATCTGTTCGGAAAACCCCTGCCCGCGGAGTTCTGGAGCGAAAAATGGCTGGCTGGACGAAACCGTTTCGCTGAGTGAGCGTCAGTCGTGCCCCGTCGAATGATCGAGCTTGAGCTCCCACACTCCGGCCGGGGGGGTGTTGCGCCAGATCGTGGTGACACGGCGCCAGCGCAAGCCGTGCAGTGGTTTGAAGGGCGCGCGCGGCTGATAGGTGAACTGGATCAGGCGTCGCTCGGGCGAGCGCGCGAGAAAAGTGCACAAGCTTGCAACCGTGTCGGCGGCGACCTCGGCTGGCAGCGAGCGGAAGGGCAGGCTCGAGACCAGCACGATGCGCCCTGGCGTGTCGATGTGGCTATCAACGACCTCCTTCGCGGTCGCCTGCCTGACGTCCACATCGGGGTAATGGCGCTGCAATCGATGGGCAAGCCTCGGCTGCAGTTCGACAGCCACCAAGGGCACCTTGGGCCAGTGGTTCAGCAGCGCGGCGGTTACTGGCCCGGTTCCCGCGCCAAGCTCGATGAGGCGATCGGCCCCCGCTGCGGAGTTGGCCATGGCATTGGCGAGATAACGGGAAGACGGAACAAGCGCACCGGTCGAACCCGGACTTCGCAGCATCGCAAACAAGAGTTGCACGGGCATCAAACGCTTTAAGGGTTCCCAGGAATTGATAAGTTCCACGATCTGCTTGCCGCTATCTGCGGGTCGCGCTGTCGTGGAACGGCCGCATAGCATACGCCGTCAATGCCATCGTAAACAAGCTGCGTCGTAAGATGAAACAAAGGCGTAGGTGTTCAGTGCTTGCTGCTGAGATAGTCCACCATGGCATCTATCTTGTCTTCGCCAAGTGTTCTGACCGCGCTGGTCATCGGCGGGTAGAGCCGTTCTCCCGACATCTCGAGATAGCGTTTCAGGCTCAGGCGCAGGTAATCGGGTTGCTGTCCGGCCAGACGCGGAAAGGATGCTTCGCCGCCGGCGTCGTCGCGATGGCAGCGTGCACACAATTCCTTGAAACGGTCGGCACCTTCGCCAGCTCTCGGGCCGGGCTGTGCAAGCGCCGGGACGGGGGCGGAGCTTGCAAAGTACAGGGCGATGGTTGCCTTGTCTTCTTCGCTGAGTACTTTCATCAAGCCCTGCATGAACTCATTTTTACGCTTGCCGGTCAGAAAGGCGTCGATCTGGTCGAGCATGTAGGCAGGGTGCTGGCCAGCAAGATTGGGTACATCCGGCAGCTTGCTGTTGCCGTTTTCACCATGGCAGTTCATGCAAAAGGCGGCCGCCTGCTTGCCCGACTGGGCGAGCGTCGCATGCAGCCGAGAGTCGGCAGAGGCCTGCTCGACCAGTGAGCGCGCGTCGTTGGCGAGCGTTATGCCCGGTAGCACAAGCGCAAGCCAGAGCGAAAGAAGCGGGATAATGCGGGAAGACATTCAACGCCCCTAAAAAGCATGGGAAGGATGGTTTCACATGAAGGCCGACGAGCCGGATTCTAGCATTTCAATGGCGCGATCCGTGCAGTGCGAGTGGGGCGCTAATCCGCACCGCGGGGCCGCAAAACCCTGGCTGCTACGGTCGCGACGCCTGCCGATGGTGATGCTGGCGGTATTGTCAGGATGCGTTGCACCGGTCCATGCGGATGATTACCGTGGGGTATTGATCGCAGTGGATATCGGTCACACGCAGGCTGCGCCCGGTGCCATCAGTGCGCGCGGGCGCAGTGAGTTGTCATTCAACCATGATCTGGCACTGGCGGTCGAGGCCGCGCTCAGGCAACTGGGCATGAACACGGTGCTGGTCAATAGCGACGGGCAGATCGCATCGCTTGCGGCACGACCCGGATCGGTGCCACAAGCGGACTTCTTTCTGTCGATCCATCATGACTCGGTCAGCGAGTGGGAACTGCGCAACTGGGAATACGACGGAGCCCAACATACCTACTCGGATGCCTGGAAAGGTCACTCGATGTTTGTCTCGAGCCGCAACCCGGCCGTGCGCCTGAGCACCCTGTGTGGCTCGGCGATGGGTGCGCGCCTGCAGCGAACCGGCTTCGTGCCGACCACCAAGAATGCGCGCAAGCATGCCTACGCCGATCCCCTGCATGCGGTGCACTATTACGACAATCTGGTGGTTCTTTACCGCGCTCTGCAGCCCGCGCTGCTGTTCGAGGCGGGTGTGATCAAGCATCGCGATGAAGAGTTGCTGTTGCGCGATCCGGCGCGACAGGCGCACATGGCGGATTCGATCGCGACCGGTGTCGCCGCTTGCATGCAGGTGCGCAATCTGCCTTGAGTCAGCCGAAGTCGAAGGCCACCCAAGCAGCTTCAAGAACCCACTTCACACGAACAGCGGTTCGGGTTCCAGCGTAACCCCAAAGCGCGTCAACACATCCGCCTGGATTGCCTCGGCCGCAGCGCGCACATCCTGCCCGGTCGCGCCGCCGTGGTTTACCAGCACGAGGGCCTGACGTTCGAAGCAGCCGACCGGCCCGAGTCGTTTGCCTTTCCAGCCGCAGCGATCGATGAGCCACCCGGCCGCGAGCTTGGCCGCGCCCGATGCCTGCGGATAGTGGGGCAACTCGGGGTGCTGCGCCAGCAGGGCCGAGAGCCTGATCGCATCGACCACCGGATTCTTGAAAAAGCTGCCGGCATTGCCGATGATCGCCGGGTCGGGCAGCTTGCGCCGGCGAATCGCGATGATTGCGTCTGACACCTGGATTGGGCTCGGATCGTCAAGTCCGGATGCAGCGAGTTCGGCAGCCACATCGGCATAGCGGGTGAGCGCCTGCCAGTGGCGGGGCAGGCGAAACCGTACCCGCGTGATCAGCCAGCGGCCGGCTTCTTCATGTTTGAAGACGCTGTCGCGGTAGCCGAAGCGACATTCGGCGCGCGAGAACTGTCGCATCCGGCCATTTTCGAGCGATACCGCGTCAAGCGAATCGAAGCGGTCCATGACCTCGAGGCCGTATGCGCCAATGTTCTGAATCGGGGCCGCACCCACCGTGCCCGGAATCAGCGACAGGTTCTCGAGCCCCGGCCAGCCCTGCTCGATTGTCCAGCGCACCAGATCATGCCAGTTCTCACCGGCACCGGCCTCTACGATGAAGGCTTCGTCATTGCAGGAGACCAGTCGTCGCCCGGAAATCGCCACCCTGAAGACCCAGCCGTCGAAGTCACCCCCGAACACGATGTTGCTGCCCCCGCCCAGCACCAGTCGTGGCGAGTCCGGGGCGAGACCGCTTTCGCCCGTGAGCAGTCGCGGTATCTGGTCGGGGGCGGTGATCGTGAGCAATCTGGCGGCGCGCGCCGGCAGGCCGAAGGTGTTCAACGGCTGCAGGTCGGCGTTGAATTCGAGCGCGGGCAGGCTATCGGGGTTTGTCTTCATGCAGGCGTGAGGATGGCAATAGGGATGCGGATGGCCTCGTCAAGTCATGCCGAAGCGTCCGGGCCGGGCGGTTCGATCGGAAAGGCCCGGTCATACGCCATGTTGAAGACGAAGGCATAGACGACATAGACGAACGCGAGTGCCAGGTCTGCGATCAGGGCCTCCAGCCAGCCCATGCCGGTCCACCACATCAGTACCGGCAGGGTCAGTGCAAGCAGCCCGAACTCGAAACCGAGCGCATGCACGATGCGCCAGCGGGTCGGCCGGCGGTCGGCGGTGCGGCCCGAAAGGTGCCCGTCGAGCCAGTCGAACGAGGTGTTGTAGGCCCCGTTCCACAGCGCTGCGATCAGCGCCAGGAGCGCCATCAGGGCAGCCGAGTCGGCGAGAGGCGTGCCGGATGCCCAAGCGAATGGCGGGGTGATCAGCAGCAGGCCGAAAAGCTCGAACAAGGCGATCTGACGACAGCGATCGGGAAACGACCGAAGCTTGGGTTTGACGGGGGCCACGGATCAAGGAACAGAGTTATAGTGACTGCTTTTTTGCCAGCGCCCCAGTGTGGTGCGCGGTGGTACATACACACACCCGTGGCCCGCTGCGGCAAGCTTGCATGCCGAAAAACGCTGGGCCGGGCGAGCATGTGACGCCCACCAAATCACGGACCGGACTTTAGCATGCTTCCTTACCTGCTTCCCATCACCTCGCTCATGATCGGCACGGCCTTGCTGTTGCTGGGTAACGGACTGTTGAGCACCCTGATCGTACTGCGCGGCAGCCTGGAGGGCTACACCGACCAGACGCTGGGCATGATGGGCTCGGCCTACTTCGTCGGATTCTTCATCGGCACCTATGTCGTGCCGAAACTGATCCGCCGGATGGGCCATATTCGCGCGTCGAATTTCTTCTGTGCCGCGATTGCGGCGTGCACGCTGGCGCACTCGATCATTCTCGACCCCTGGGTGTGGATAGGCTTGCGCCTGGTCACCGGCATCGTCCTGGTCGGCTTCTACACGGTGATCGAGAGCTGGCTCAATAGCCAGAGTTCGTCCGAAACACGCGGACGGGTGTTTGCGTTCTACATGGTTGTCAACATGGCGGCGATCGCTGCTGCGCAACAGTTTCTGCGTCTTGCGCCGTCGTCGGAATTCACGCTTTTCGCGATTGCGGCAATGATGGTGTGCCTCGCGGTGATGCCGATCGCGGCAACCCGCTTGCCCCAGCCAGTAATTGCACGGGTTCCGCGCCTGACGCTGAAAAGAATCTGGGCGGCAGCACCCGCGGCTTTCATTGGCGCGATTGTGTCGGGTTTGGTCATGGGTACGTTCTGGACCATGGGCCCACTGTATGCCGCGCGGCTGGGCCTGGACGAGCAAGGTGTCGCGCTCCTGGTCTCGACGATGATCGTGGGCGGCGGCTTATTGCAGTGGCCGCTTGGCCGTCTATCCGATCGTTACGACCGGCGTTACGTCCTCGGTTGTGCGGCCGTGGGCGCCAGCCTTGCAGCGGGCGCAATGGCGGCCTTCGGGCAAGTGCCGTATGCGGTGCTGGTGGCAGGTTTTTTCTATGGCGGAACAGCGTTTGCGGTTTACCCGATCGTCGTGGCGCATCTGGTCGACCACCTCGCGCATGAGGATATCCTGTCTGGCAATGCCGGTGTTTTGCTTCTATATGGCATCGGCGCGATGATCGGCCCGTCGCTCGCGGGTGGCCTGATGGAGTGGCGGGGCGCGGCGACGGTGCCCATGTTTTTCGCTGCGGTGCTGGCGCCCCTGGCCGTCTTCGTGATTCTGCAGGCGCGCCGCAGGCGTGACGAGATCATCGAGGCGCCGGGCCAGTTCGTGCCAATGATACGAACCTCCGAGACCGGTATGGAGGTTGCAGCTACGCTCAATCAACGCCAGCGTCTGGACGCTGGCGCATCACCGCGGTCGACTGCGGAGCGTCCAGAAGCTGCGATTGAAGAGCCCGGCGCAGGTGCTGGGGTAAGTGAGTCTGAGTCCCGAGGCCTGGGCGAATCCGCCGAGTCTGCACCTGCGGAGGGCAATTCCGAAAGCGTTGTGACGGGCATGCCGGATCGTGCGTCGATCATGCCCAAAGAGGAGCAGGCTGGCCGGGCGGATTGAGAGGGCTACAGAGCCAGGCGCGCTGATTGCGTTGCGGGCGGGTTGACCCCGACTTTATCCTGCGACGCAAATCCGGTAACTTTGTTCGCAATCACGGCTATAGTCATGTTGATGCAGCCTCTGGTCATTGCAGTGGCTCGTAAGAACCAACAATAACGATCCGGAAACCGAATGCTCGAACTGGATAACATCGTCAAGGCCTTTGGCGGCTTCAGAGCCGTCGACGGCTGTACCTTCAGCGTCAACAAGGGCGAGATACTCGGCCTGGTGGGGCCGAACGGCGCCGGCAAGACCACGCTCTTCGGCGTCATTGCCGGCGCCCTGCAGCCGACCTCGGGCACCATCCGCTTTCTCGGCGAAGACGTCACCCACTTGTCAACCGATGCCCTGTTTCACAAGGGGCTGGTGCGCACATTCCAGATTCCGCACGAGTTTCACCGCCTGACCGTGCTCGAGAACCTGATGATGGTGCCGCCGAACCAGCCTGGTGAAAACCTCTTTGCCAACTGGCTTGCTTGGGGCAAAGTGCGCGCTTGCGAAGAAGAGGTACGTGCTCGGGCAGTCGAAACGCTCGCCTTTCTCGAGCTCACTCATGTGACCGAAGAACGCGCTGGCAACCTTTCGGGTGGGCAGAAGAAACTGCTCGAACTCGGCCGCACGATGATGACCGATGCCAAGCTGGTGCTGCTCGACGAGCCCGCGGCAGGGGTCAATCGCACGCTTTTGCGCAAGCTCGAAGAAAAAATCCAGATCCTCAACCGCGAGCGCGGCTACACCTTCATCCTGATCGAGCACGACATGGAGATGATAGAGAAGCTCTGCCAACCGGTCGTCTGCATGGCCGAGGGCAAGGTGTTGATCCAGGGTGATTTTCATACCGTGCGCAGCGACCCGCGGGTGCTCGAGGCCTATCTGGGAGAGCCGGCCGGGGCCGAGCGCGAACAGGCCCAGCACGACCCCCATATCGAAGAAGTCCGCGAGCAGGAGCTCCACAAGGAGGATCTATGAGCGCGTTGCTATCGATGCAGGCGGTGCGCGGCGGCTACGGCGATGCCGACATTTTGCAGGGTGTCTCGATCACCGTTGCGCCGCGTGAGATCGTGGTGATCGTGGGTCCCAACGGGGCGGGCAAGTCGACTGCGATGAAGGCGGTTTTCGGTTTGCTGCACGTGCGGGGCGGGCAGATCCTGTTCGATGGCGACGACATTACCGGCTGGGCGCCCAATCGCATCGTCAAGCGTGGGGTCTGCTATGTGCCCCAGGTCGACAATGTGTTCCGCGAAATGACGGTGCATGAAAACTTCGAGATGGGCGCCTTTCTGCGCAAGGGTGACCTCGACGCTGCCTACGATCGGGTGTATGGCTTGTTTCCCGATCTCAGGGCCAAGCGCAAGGCGCTGGCGGGCGACCTGTCGGGCGGGCAGCGGCAGATGGTCGCAATGGGGCGGGCGCTGATGCTAGACCCCAAGCTGTTGTTGCTCGACGAGCCTACCGCCGGGTTGTCACCGAAGTACATGGAACAGATCTTCACGATCACGCGCGATGTGCGCGATTCGGGGGTGTCGATCATGCTGGTCGAGCAGCATGCCAAGCAGGCGCTCGCGTTCTGCGACCGGGGCTATGTGCTCGCGACTGGTGCGAATCGTCACGAGGGCACCGGCGCAGCGCTTCTTGCCGACCGCGAGGTTGCGCAGATGTTTCTTGGCGGCTGAACAGAGAACAACAAGAAATGACGTTTATCGACTTCATCAACTTTCACATCGTCCCGGGCGTCGTGCTCGGCTCGATCTACGCGGTCGGCGCCATCGGCATCACGATGGTGTTCGGTATCTTGCGCTTTGCCCACCTGGCCCATGGCGACCTTGCGACGATGGGCGCGTTCATCGCGCTGTCGACAATGGGTCTGTTCGGAGCGAGTCCGTGGGTGGGCCTGCCGGTGGCGATGATTTTCGCGGCAGCGATCGCGGTCGGCATCGACAAGACCTTTTACGATTACCTGCGCGATCGACCCAAGATCCTCACCGTGATGGCTTCCCTCGGGGTCGCGTTGATGTTGCGTTCGGTGGTGCAGGTGGTGTGGGGCGTCGATTCAACCACCTACCAGCGCGGCATCGTGCGGCCCGACGAATACTTCGGCATCTTGCTGCGCGACCGCGAGCTCTATACCTTGCTGGCGGTCGCGACGATCGTGATCGGGCTGGAGGCGTTTCTGCGCAAGTCGAAGTGGGGCAAGGCCATGCGGGCGATGTCCGACAACCCCGATCTTGCCCGCCTGTCCGGGGTGGACAATCGCCATGTCACCATGCTGACCTGGGCGATTGTCGGCGCCCTGTGCGCCGCGGCGGGTTTCCTGCTGGGCCTCAACAACGAGCTCAACTCGATGATGGGCTGGCATCTGTTGCTGCCGATGTTCGCTGCGGCGATTCTCGGCGGCGTCGGGCGGGTCGAGGGGGCGCTGCTCGGCGGTCTGATCGTCGGGATCGCCGAAGAGCTCTCGGTGCTGATTCTGCCGGGCCAGTACAAGGCGGCGACAGCCTTCGTGATACTGCTGCTGATTCTGCTGGTTCGCCCGCGCGGCCTGTTGAATGGGAAGGTGCTCTGACATGGAACTCATCGGTCTCGCCAATTACGCCATCTTCATGGGCATCCTGATCGGAATCTACGCCCTGCTGGCGCTCGGCCTCAACATCCAGTGGGGGCTCACTGGCTTGTTCAACGCCGGTATCGCCGGCTTCTTCGCAGTCGGCGCCTATGCCTCGGCGATCATCACCAGCCCGCATGTGGCAGGCAGGGTAGGTGGATTCGAACTGCCGATCGTGGTCGGCTGGATGGGGGCGATCGTTTTCGCCGGGCTGATCGCTTGGCCGATCGGCAAGGTGTGCCTGCGCTTTCGCTCCGATTATCTTGCGATTGCGACCATCGGGGTGGCGGAGATCATTCGCCTGGTCATCAAGTCCGAAGACTGGCTCACGGGCAGTTCGCGCGGCATCACCGGCATTCCGCGCCCGTTCGGTGAGCTCGATTATGTTGCCTCGCAACTTGCCTACCTCGGGCTGGTGATTGCTGCGGTCGCAGTCGTATATTTTCTGCTCGAGCGCCAGCTGAAATCGCCCTGGGGGCGCATGATGCGCGCGATCCGCGACAACGAGGCCGCCGCCGCCGCGATGGGCAAGCAGATCGAGGCGCGGCGCCTCCAGGCGTTCATTTTTGGTGCTGCGGTGATGGGGCTGGCCGGGGCATTGTTCGTGCATTTCAACCGCTCGATCACACCCGAGGCGATCGACCCGATGATTGCGACATTCCTGATCTGGATCATGCTGATCCTGGGTGGGTCGGGTAATAACCGCGGAGCGATTCTGGGTGCGATCGTGATCTGGCTGTTGTGGTCGGTTTCGGAGATGATCACCGACCGGCTGCCGACCGATGTCGCGCTTCAGGCAAAATACATCCGCATCTTCGTGGTCGGCCTGGCGCTGCAACTGGTATTGCGCTTCCGGCCGGAGGGCATTCTTCCTGAAGAGCAGGCAAGACAAACCGCGCGATGACACCTGCCCACCGCGGGCGGGATCGTCGTCGCAGCAGGGCCAACGCGTACCCGTCGGGTACATTAATCTGGAGGTATCAACGTGAAGCTGAAATCCACTGCAGCACTTATCGGCTCGATCATTGGTGCAAGTCTGCTGGCGGCGACGCCTGCGCATGCACAAAACGTCAAGATAGGGCTGCTGAGCGGTATCACCGGTCCGATCGCCGCGATGGCACCCCCGATGATCGCAGCCTCGCAACTCGCGGTTGCGCATGTCAATGAACAGGGCGGCATCGGCAAGGGTGGGAAGCTCGAGGTCGTCGTCGGCGACAGTGCCTGCAACCCCCAGAATGCGACCGATGCGGCCACCAAGGCTGTAAACATCGACCGCGCGGTCGGTATCGTCGGCCCCGCCTGCTCGGGCGCGGTACTGGCCGCCGCCAATTCGGTCGCAGTGCCGGCCGGGGCGCTGCTGATCACTGCATCGGGCACTTCGCCCCAGATCACCTCGATCAACGACAAGGATCTGGTGTTCCGTACCGTACCGTCAGATGACTACCAGGGCCGTGCACTGGCCCGCACGCTGAAAGGGCGAGACATCACCAAAGTGGCCGTGGCCTTTCTCAACAACGACTACGGCAAGGGTCTGGCCGAGGCATTCAAGGCCGAGTTCGAGAGCCTCGGTGGCACCATTGCCGGGTATTCGGGCCACGAAGGAAGCAAGGCATCGTACCGGTCGGATCTCGCCGAACTGGCCAAGGGCGGCGCCGACACCCTCGTCATCTTCGATTATGGTGACGGCACGGGCCTGACGATTTTGCGCCAAGCGCTCGAGAACAACTTCTTCAAGACCTTCATCGGCGCAGACGGCATGAAGTCCGATGCGGTGATTCGTGAACTGGGCGCCGACAATCTCGGCACCTTCTTCACTTCGTCGCCCGTAGGCGAGGCCTCGTCATCACTTGAGTCGTTCAACAAGGCATTCACGGCGGCGGGTCAGAGCCCCGATGCGATCTTCACCACCACGTCTTACGATGCCGCATTCCTGATGGCACTGGCGATCGAAAAAGCGGGCGGCGACAACGCCAAGCTGGCCGAATCGCTGCGTGCGGTGTCGTCGGCACCGGGCGAGCCGATCATGGCCGGTGAATGGGCCAAAGCCAAGAAACTCATCGCCGAAGGCAAGGACATCGACTATAAGGGCGCAGCCGGTGACCATGAGTTCGACAAGAACGGCGATGTGCCCGGTACCTACGCGTTTTTCAAAGTGAGTGGTGGCACTTACGAGTCGTTGGGCGAAATGAAGTAAGCGTGATTGGCCCCTGGCTTCAGGCGTCATGTACTGCCGGCGGGGGCCATTTTCATGATTGAGGCTGGTGGCTCGGCCTCCTGTCACAGTTGAGGGTGTGCCGACGCCGCTGCCAAGCGCTTGGACTGCTGTCGCGCACGCTCGCAACTCCACTGGCAAATCACGATCGTCGAATCGTCAAAACCCGCAGATACGTCAAAAACGCACTGATTCATTTTCAGTGGCACTGATTTGGTGCATAATCAGTCGGAACTATCTTTTTCCGGCCGGCCCCGGCAGGCTTTCGCTGGTCGATGTGGCCAATGCGGTGTTTTCGCTGCGTGCTCCCTGTTTGAATGTCCGTCCGGCTCGCCTCCCGAGTCGCCCCGCACGTATGAACCCTGTTACTACCCCAATCTTTTCCGGCCCGGCGGGTGGCGGCCGTTCCCCATGGTTGCGCTTCGTGTTGCCCTTGGTCGCCATTTCGGTGTTGATGGGTTTGATCGGCGCGGTCGCCTATCGCTACCTGAGCGAGGAGATCCGCCGCGAGACCCATCGCACATTGGCGGTGATTGCCGAGCAGAAGCGGCAGCAGATCGAAAATTCGCTTGGCGATATCCGGGTCGACGCTGAATCCTACTTTTCGGCTGATTCCCGATTCGCGATGCTCTTTGGCGCCTGGCTTGCCAGTGCTCGGCAGGACGACGCGATTGCAGAAACAATGCAGGCGCATTTGCGTGCGGTGGCGCAGCGGCGCGGCTGGGGTGGATTGGTGGTGTTCGACGCCGCCGCCAAGCCGGTGATCACGCTGGGCGATGCCGACATCGACAACCGTACGCAGCTCATCCGCGACATTCTCGCCGCGCCGCGCATCGAACTCGTCGATCTGCATCTCAACGCCCGCAAGCATGGGCACTACGGCATCGTGGCGCCCATCGGCGCGACCGATGTTCCGCTGGGTGCCGTTTACCTGACCTGGCAGGCCGATCAGGTTCTCAATCCGCTGGTGGAGTCCTGGCCGGTGCCGACGCGCACTGCCGAGACCTATCTCGTTCGCCGCGACGACGAAGGCGTGCGCTTCCTCACGCCGCTTCGCCACCAGCAGGATGCCGCACTGACGCTGACTCACCCCCTGAGCGCCCCGAATCTTCCCGCAGCGCGCGCCGTGCAGGGTGAGTTGGGGATTCTCGCCGGTGGTCGCGACTATCGCGGCGTGCCGGTGCTGGCCTATGCCGCAGCGGTTGCCGGCACGCCCTGGCTGATGCTTGCCGAGATCGACGAGCGCGAAGCCTATGCCGGTATCCGCGCGGTCGCGTGGGCAACCGGCCTGGTCATGGGGCTTGGGCTACTGCTGATCTATTCCGGCGGATACCTGCAGTGGCGGCGCGAGCAGCAGCGCCAAGAGCTCGCGGCCGTGCAGGCGCTGCGCGCAGCTGAGGCGCGTTTTCGGGTCATCTTTGAGCGGGCGCCACTGGGGGTTGCATTGGTCGACTCGCACAGCGGCCGCTTGAATGAAGTCAATCTGCGTTTTGCCGAGATCGTCGGGCGTTCGCCGGCCGAGCTCGTCGGGCTGGATCCGGCCAGCATCACCCATCCCGACGACGCGACTGAAAGCTGCGAGCAAATCAGGCGCTTGCGTGCTGGCGAGGTCTCGGGTTACAGCCTGATCAAGCGTTATCTGCGCCCCGACGGGTCGATCGTTTGGGCGAACCTGACCTGCGCGCCAGTGCAGGTCGATAGCGAAGAGGCCCCGCGCTACCTGTTCATCGTCGAAGACATCAGCGAGCGCAGGCGCTATGAGCGCGAGCTGCAGCAGGCCTCCGCTGCGGCCGAAGCCGCCAACGCAGCCAAGAGCGAATTCCTGGCCCACATGAGCCATGAGATCCGCACGCCGATGAACGCGGTGCTCGGCCTCGCCCAGGTGCTCGAACGCGAGCCGCTCGCCAGCAACCAGCGCGACATGGTCGAACGCATCCGTGGCGCCGGGCAGTCGCTGCTCTCGATTCTCAATGACGTGCTCGACCTGTCCAAGATCGAGGCCGGGCAGTTGCGCATCGAGCCTCGGCCCTTCGATCTCGGTGTGCTGCTTGCCAATGTCGACAGCCTGATGGGGCAGGCGGCACGCGCCAAGGGTTTGTTGCTACATGTCGACGCGCCCTCGGTGCCCCCGGAGCCCCTGCTCGGTGACGGCTTGCGGGTTGAGCAGGTATTGTTCAACCTCACCGGCAACGCCATTAAGTTTACCGCCAGCGGTGAGGTCGCGATTCTGGTCGAGGTGCGCGAGATGGGGTTGCAGTCCATGCGCCTGCGGTTCGAAGTGCGCGACAGCGGCATTGGTATCGCGTCCGACGCATTGCCGAAACTCTTTGCGCCCTTCGCTCAGGCCGATGCCGGCATAGCCCGCCGATTTGGCGGTACCGGGCTGGGGCTGTCGATCTGCAAGCGCCTGGTGGAGCTGATGGGCGGCGAGATCGGTGTTGTGAGCCAGCTCGGCCAGGGCAGCACCTTCTGGTTCGAGCTTCCGCTGCAGAGGGTGAGTGCAGACGAGGTGCGCGCACTGAGGCCAAAGCCTGCGCCCCCTCCGTGTTTGGTCGGACCGCGCCTCGATGGCGCACACCTGCTGGTGGTGGACGACAGTGCAATGAACCGCGACCTGGTCGAACGCGCGCTGAGACTCGAAGGCGCGACTGCAACCCTGGCCGCCGATGGCCAGCAGGCGGTGCAATTGCTCGAAACCCGCGCCGCTGGCTTCGACGCAGTGTTGATGGACGTGCAGATGCCCGTCATGGACGGCCTGACCGCGATGCGGGTGATTCGATCCGAGCTGGGTTTGAATGAGCTACCGATCATTGCCTTCACTGCAGGGGTGCGTGACGATCAGCAAGCGGCGGCACGCGCGGCCGGCGCGAACGACGTTCTGGCCAAGCCGATGGACCTGGAGCAGATGGCGCAGCTGCTTGCACAATGGGTAAAACCCCGGGTGACTCGGCGCACTGTGGCGGCCGGTAGCTGCATAGTCGACGAGACCGTGCAGAGTGCGTCCGAGCGATTCGGCGCCGAAGCGTTTCCGGATATTCCGGGCATAGACCGCGAGCGTGCCGAGCAGCGTCTGGGCAAGGACCGCTCGATGTTCATCAGCCTGTTGCAGATGTTCGTGGAGGACAATGGCGACGCCAC
>JAEUNS010000436.1 GCA_016790005.1 Zoogloeaceae bacterium | reverse complement strand
CTCGATCTGGCAATCAACGGCAACGGCTTCTTCCGGATGCAGCGCAACGACGGTTCGGTGGCGTTTTCCCGCAACGGCCAGTTCGATATCGACAAGGATGGCTACATCGTCAGCGCGATCGGCGACAAGCTCACCGGCTTTCCGGTTGCGAGCCAGCAAGGCGGCATAACGGTTTTCGAGGGGCAGCCGGGTCTGCTCAGGATCGACAATGCCAACATCGAGCCGCGCGCAACCCAGGATGTCGGTGTGGCGATCGTTGCCAACCTTGATGCGCGCGAGATCAACCCGACCCTCAAGGATCCTCCTGGCCCGGCGTTCGATGGAACGCTGGTGCCGATACCGGTCAGCAGCTACAACGCCACCACCTCACTGAACGTATTTGACAGCCTCGGCAACGCACATTCGCTGACCTTCTATTTCGTACGTACCGATCCGGCGGTGGACCGGACCTGGGAGGTATACACCAGTCTCGATGGTGGCGAGGCGACACTTGCCGGTAACCTGGTGTTCAATGATCAGGGTGGGTTTGACCCGGCGGCAATCACCGCACTGGATCTCGGTCCGATCGCGCTCGACAACGGCGCAGCCGATCTCGAATTCACCATCGACCTTTCAAACCTGACCCAGTTTGGCAGCAACTTCGCGGTCACCAGCCTGACCCAGAACGGTTATACAACTGGCCAGATCACCGGTTTGGTCACCACCCGTGAAGGCGTGATCCAGGGGCGTTACAGCAACGGCCAGACCAAGGACATCGGCAAGATCGCGCTTGCAAACTTCACCAGCCCGAACGGGCTGATCTCGCTGGGCAACAACCTCTGGGCAGAGTCGCCTGATTCGGGTCAGCCCGTAATCGGGTCGCCCGGATCGGGCGTGCTCGGAGTGATCAGCGCCGGTCAGGTCGAGGAATCGAACGTCGATCTGACCCAGGAACTGGTGCAACTCATCGTGCAACAGCGCAACTACCAGGCGAACGCTCAGTCGATCCGCACCCAGGATCAGATCCTGCAGACGCTGGTGAATCTGCGTTAAACGCTTGATGGTGAGTGGGCCGTGAGTATCGGCCCTGACTCGAACGAGCGAAGAGGAAGCCGACATGGACCGACTGATCTACACCGCGATGACCGGGGCCAAGCATACGCTCGGTCAGCAGGGCGCAGTCGCCCACAATATTGCCAACGCTACCTCGACCGGCTTTCGTGCCGAGATGCACAAATTGCGCGGTGTCGAGGTGTTGAGCGAATCGCTGCCCAGTCGCGCCTTCGTCGTCGATGCGAGCGTCGCGACCGATTTCACTCCCGGCGCGATCAACTTTACCGGCAACAGCTTCGATGTTGCGGTCGAAGGCAAGGGCTGGCTTGCGGTACAGACGCCCGACGGCCGTGAGGCCTATACCCGCAATGGCAGCTTCCAGGTCAGCGCCAACGGCATTCTGCAGACCCGCAATGGTCTGCCGGTGGTCGGCGACGGCGGGCCGATTACGATTCCGCCCGACAACGAGGTCGTGATTGGTGCCGACGGTTCGATCTCGGCGATCGAGCCTGGCGGTGCAGTGGTCAATCTGGTTGGGCAGCTCAAGCGGGTCAATCCACCCGAGCAGAATCTGGTGCGCGGTGAGGACGGCTTGTTTCGCCTGCGCAACGGCGGGGTCGCACCGGTCGATGACACGGTCAGGACGGCTGGCGGTTATCTCGAAAGCAGCAACGTCAACGTTGTGGATCAACTGGTCCAGATGATTTCACTCGCCCGTCAGTTCGAGATGCAGACCCGCATGATCCAGACCGCCGAGACCAACGATCAGGCCGCGGCACGGGTGCTGAGCAACCGTTAGATCGGCTCCATAGGCTCGATATGGGCGGGATTACTGCGGGTAATCGCGGGATTGGCCCCGGGCCACACGGCGTAAGCTTGCTTGTATCGATTACAGGAGGGGGTTCGTAGCCAGTTGCCACGGCCCGCACAGGAGCACCATCATGATCCGCTCACTCTGGACCGCCCGCACCGGGCTGGACGCACAGCAGACCCATCTGGATGTCATCAGCAACAACCTCGCCAACGTCTCGACCAACGGTTTCAAGCGTCAGCGCGCGGTGTTTGAAGATCTGCTGTACCAGACCCTGCGCCAGCCCGGCGCTCAGCAGACTCAGCAGAACCAGATCTCGAGCGGTCTGCAGATCGGCACCGGGGTCCGACCGGTCGCCACCCAGCGGGTGTTCTCGCAGGGCAATCTCGAACAGACCGGAAATTCGCTCGATCTGGCCATACAGGGCAACGGCTTCTTCCAGATCGAGATGCCCGACGGCACGACGGCCTATACCCGCGATGGCTCGTTTCAGCTCGATAACCAGGGCAATGTCGTGACCCCGAGCGGCTATCTGCTGGCCGACAATATCAACATCCCGGCCGATGCGCTGACCATCACCGTCGGCAAGGACGGCACTGTGAGCGTGCTCCAGGCCGGGCAGGTCGCACCCGCCGAGGTTGGGGCGATTCAGCTTGCGACCTTCATCAACCCGGGCGGGCTCCAGAGCAATGGCGAGAACCTGTTTCTCGAGACCGCCTCGAGTGGGGTCGCCAATCCGCTGCAACCCGGTACTAATGGGGCAGGCGTCATCAATCAGGGCTATGTCGAAACGTCCAACGTCAACGTCGCCGAAGAACTCGTCAACATGATCGTCACCCAGCGCGCCTACGAACTCAATTCGCGCGCAATTCAGACCTCCGATCAGATGCTCGGACGCCTGACCCAACTTTGAGGGTCGCAGCGATGAATGCCCGAATCTTCACTTTCTTGTTTGCCACGCTCATGTTCCAAGGCTGCGCCAGTATCTATTCGACCCCGCCCACCGCTGTCCATCAGCCGATGAGCGCACGTCCGGAGATGCGTGCTGCCGCGCCCGTTACCGGTGCAATCTATCAAGGCGCTGCCGGCAGGCCACTGTTCGAGGACCGGCGCGCACGTCATGTCGGCGACACGATCACGGTCAATCTGGTCGAACGCAACAATGCCACCAAGGCGTCGAACGCCCGTGCTGCGCGCGAATCGAGCATCAGCGGCGGGATCACCTCGCTGGGCAAGGTGCCGCTCAACACG
This sequence comes from Zoogloeaceae bacterium, assembly GCA_016790005.1. GTDB lineage: Bacteria > Pseudomonadota > Gammaproteobacteria > Burkholderiales > Rhodocyclaceae > UBA2357. Next base: position 2,565 of record JAEUNS010000436.1, on the reverse strand, counting down.
CTGGCGGGGCTTAATGCCGAGGCCGAGATGGAATCGGATTTCAACGGCTCGGGGGCCGCGGCGGCCAACAACGCGTTCAACGGCACGATCACGGTGACCGTCGTCGAGGTGTTGCCAAACGGCAACATGCTCGTCTCGGGCGAAAAGCAGATCGCGATCAACCAGGGTAACGAGTACATACGCTTTTCCGGCGTCATCAATGCCAACTACGTGACGACCGCCAACACCGTGCAGTCGACCCAGGTGGCCGATGCACGCATCGAATACAGGGGTAGCGGCTATATCGACGAGGCACAGCGCATGGGTTGGCTGCAGCGCTTCTTCGTGGCCGTGCTGCCGTTCTGATGTGGAGCGGGTCATGGATCTAAACCGATTTCGCAGACTGCTTCTCGCCGCAGTGCTGGCGGTGAGTTTCGTGCCGGTACATGCCACCGAGAGGCTCAAGGATCTTGCCTCGGTAGCCGGTGTGCGCAACAACCAGTTGGTGGGCTATGGCCTGGTGGTGGGGCTCGATGGTAGTGGCGACCAGACCACTCAGACGCCCTTCACCGTGCAGAGCATCGCCAACATGCTCGGCAACATGGGCGTTACCCTGCCGCCCGGCACCAATCTGCAGCTCAAGAACGTCGCCGCCGTAATGGTGACCACTAACCTGCCACCGTTTGCCCGGCCGGGCCAGCAAATCGATGTGACCGTTTCGTCAATGGGCAATGCCAAGAGCCTGCGCGGCGGCACGCTGGTAATGACCCCTCTCAAGGGCGCCGACGGACAGATCTATGCAATGGCGCAGGGCAACATGCTGGTCGGTGGTGCGGGCGGGGCTGGCGGCGGGGCCTCACAAGTCATCAACCACTTGTCGGCTGGGAGGATTCCCGGTGGTGCCACGGTAGAGCGTGCAGTGCCGACGCAACTGGGGCAGGGCGACTCGATCATCCTCGAGCTTAATACGACCGATTTCGGCACCGCGAACAGGGTCGTCGAGGCCATCAACCGGGCAACCGTGCCGGGCGCAGCCCAGGCCATCGATGGGCGCACGGTTCAGGTTCGCGCACCCGTCGATGCCTCCGACCGGGTGGCGTTTCTCGGTCGGCTCGAGAACATCGCGATTACTCCTGAACAACAGGCGGCCAAGGTGATCGTCAATTCGCGTACCGGTTCGGTAGTGATGAATCAGCGCGTCACCCTGCAGAATGTTGCGGTTGCACATGGCAACCTTACGGTGACCGTTGGAACCGATGTCAATGTCGATCAGCCGCCGCCGCTATCGGGCGGGCAGACAGTGGTGACCACCCAGACCGATATCGATATCGAACAAGTGCCTGCCGGACTGGTCAATGTGCCGGCCGGAGCCAACCTGGCGGAGGTGGTCAAGGCGCTCAATGCCATCGGGGCGACCCCGATGGATCTCATCAGCATCCTGCAGGCGATGAAGTCGGCGGGGTCGCTGAGGGCGGAGCTGGAGGTCATCTGATCATGGCTGCGGGCGTTCAGCTCAATGCGCTCGACATGCGCTCGCTCGCCGATCTGAAGAGGCTGTCGCGCGACGAGCGCTCGCCCGAGGCACTCAAGGGGGCGGCACGGCAGTTCGAGGCGCTCTTTCTGCAGATGGTGATCAAGTCGATGCGCGAGGCGAGTCCGAAGGATGGCCTCTTCGATAGCGACCAGACCCGGATGTTCCAGCAATTGCATGATCAGCAGATGGCGCTACAGATGGCGCATGGACGTGGCGTCGGTCTGGCGGACGTCATCTATCGCCAGCTTGGCGGCACAGGCGGGCTTAATGGAACGACGGCTGCGACCGATGCTCCGTCGGCCGCGACGAGCACAGCGGGTTTCGATGTGGCAAGCATTCCCCGCCGGCCGGCAGTTTCTGCCGTGCGGCCTGCGCTGGACCAAAAGGGTGGCAAGGACGACAGCTTTGCCGGACGGGCGCTTGCGGCGGGTGCGGCGCTTGCCAACGAGGTCGTGAGCGAAGTCGGCGCGCTTGCCTCCGGAACCCGTGGCTTCGTCAGGCAGGTGTGGCAGCATGCGGTCGACGCCAGCGCCACTACCGGTGTGCCGGCGCAGTTCATGGTTGCGCAGGCCGCGCTCGAGACCGGCTGGGGGCGGGCGGTGCTAAAGCATGCGGACGGCGCGTCCAGCCACAACCTTTTCAACATCAAGGCCGGCTCCAGCTGGAAGGGGGCGGTGGTCGAAGTTCCGGTCACCGAATACGCCAACGGTCGCGCCTACACCGAGAACGCCCGTTTTCGGTCTTATCCCTCGTATGCCGAAGCCTTTCGCGACTATGCGAGGCTTTTGACCACCAGCCCGCGCTATGCGGACGTGGTCGGCCAGACCGATCCTGCAGGGTTCGCACGCAGCCTTCAGGATGCGGGCTTTGCGACCGATCCGCGCTATGCCGAAAAGCTCAGGAGCATCATCGGCGGCAATACGCTCAAGGTGGCTATTTCCGGCTGATTTTGCCGCTTTGAGGGTGGCAGGGTTCTTGCGTATTAGCTATTAAACGCAAGGATTCAAGAGGTAAGCACCATGGCCGGAATGCTCAACATTGGTTTGACGGGT
>JAEUNS010000346.1 GCA_016790005.1 Zoogloeaceae bacterium | reverse complement strand
GAAATGTTCACGCTGATCAACGTGCCGCACATCAGCCAGGTGCACATCATTTATCGCGCCCGCCTGCTCGACCTCGACTTTGGTGCGGGCGAGGAGTCACTCGAGGTCGCCTTGTTTCGCGAATCCGAGATCCCGTGGGATGACATCGCGTTTCGTACGATCTCGCTCAGTCTGCGCCACTATTTCGACGATCGGCGCGCTGGTGTTTTTCGCTTTCACACGGGTGATCTCGAGCCGCTGGCTGTAGAGTCGATGGGCAGAAAACTGCCAAGGCATGCCTGAGCTGGGTCAACTTTGACAAGCGGCATCGCCCTATTCTTGATGCGGTTGACGTCAACTCGATGCCTTCAATGGGATTGCGCATCGTTTTGGTGCAAGATCTGATCGGAATGTAGCTGAGTAAGTGCTTCGCGCACTGCCGAACCCAGAGGTGCTGCAACTTCGGCTCTCAGGTACGCGAATTGCTTGGGAGCAGCCCCAGGACGCCTGGGACACCGATGCAAGCAACCCATGACACAAGGCGAGCGCACATGATGACGACAACCCAAACCGACAGCACGCCTGGAACCACCCCCTACCGGCTCGAACTGATGGGGGTGAGCAAGGTGTATCCGGGCGTCATCGCCAATCAGGATGTCGACCTGCGGGTGTCGGCCGGTGAGATTCATGCAGTGCTGGGTGAAAACGGTGCCGGCAAGTCCACGCTGATGAAGATCATCTACGGCGTGACCCGCCCGAGTGCCGGCGTGATGCACTGGGAGGGTCGCGAAGTGACGGTACGCAACCCGGCCGAGGCGCGCGCGCTGGGCATAGGCATGGTGTTCCAGCATTTCTCACTGTTCGAGACCCTCACCGTGGTCGAGAACATTGCACTGGCGATGCCGGGCAAACCTGCGCTCGGCCCCTTGTCTCAACGCATCGAAGAAGTCTCGACGCGCTATGGCCTGCCGGTGGACCCGCGCCGCCATGTGCACGCATTGTCGGTGGGCGAGCGCCAGCGGGTCGAGATCATCCGCTGCCTGCTGCAGCATCCGCGCCTCCTGATCATGGACGAGCCGACCTCGGTGCTGACCCCGCAGGCGGTGCGCACCCTGTTCCTAACGCTCAGAAAGCTGTCGGACGAAGGCTGCTCGATTCTTTACATCAGCCACAAGCTCGACGAAATCAAGGAGTTGTGTCACAGCGCCACCGTGTTGCGCGCGGGCAAGGTCACCGGCCACTGCACCCCGGCTGACGAGACGCCCGAATCCATGGCCAGCCTGATGATCGGCAAGGCCCTGCCAGTATGCCAGCATGGCGCACCGGCCAAACGCGGTGAGGTGCGCCTACGAATCGCCGGACTGTCGCATGCCTCCGACGACCCCTTCGGCACCGATCTCAAGGACGTGCACCTCGATGTACACGCCGGAGAGATCGTCGGCATCGCCGGCGTCTCGGGTAACGGCCAGCAGGAGTTGCTGCGCGCACTGTCGGGCGAAGAACCGATCGCCGAAAAATATCCGAT
>JAEUNS010000317.1 GCA_016790005.1 Zoogloeaceae bacterium | reverse complement strand
GCGCAGCAGCAGGATGCTGGACTTGCCATCCTGTATGCCAACCTTGTCGGACGGAATCAGCGGAACGCCACGCCAAGTGAGGAACTGCGAGCCGAACAGCGACACGGTCGGGGGCGGCACGCCACGGCGGGTGCACTCGCGACCGAAGGCGGCGATCGTGCGCGGATGCGCGAGGAAGAAGCCGGGTTCCTTCCACACTTTGGTCAGCAGTTCGTCGAGATCGTCCGGGGTCGGCGCGCCGGTGCGAGTGCTGATCCGCTGATCGGGGTGAACATTGCTCAGCAGACCATATTCGGCGTTGTTGATCAGCTCGGACTCCTGGCGCTCCTTGATCGTCTCGATAGTCAGGCGCAGCTGTTCGGCGATTTGGTTGTGTGGGCTGCTGTAGAGGTCCGATACCCGGGTGTGAACGTCGAGCACCGTATTGACCGCGCTCAACATGTATTCACGCGGATTATCGATGTAATCGACGAAAGTCTGCGGCAGCTCGCGCTCGTCGCGGCCGGAGCACTCGACCTCGACCTGGCCGGCATCCTTGACCTTGTTCACCCGATAGATGCCCGCTTCGACCGGCAGCCACTGCAGCACATGGGTGAGCCAGCGCGGCGTGATGCTCGACATCTGCGGAACGGTCTTGGTCGCATTTGCAAGCTGCCGTGCGGCGACATCGCCCAGCGCGGTATGAACGTAGGATTCTTGTGCCATGTTGCTACTCCGTGATAAGGGTTTTCGACTTCAGGTGCACGCGAATTTGTGCGGGGCACCAGAGGCCAGCAAGGTAACGCTTCCAATTATTTATGTAAAGTTTATCTCATTGTTTTATATAGAAAAATCTGCTATATCGGGCTGATGTCTGCAATGACGGAAATTTTCCCGTCAGATCGTCACCCGTTCCAGGATTGCGGAATCTCGAAAAAGAACGGTGTCGTCAGACACCGCTTGAACACCACATGGGACACGTGGAGGAGACAATTCTTCATGCGCCTGCGGCCCTTCGATTCAAGCACCCGCACAGTGTGCCAACGGGCTGCGGGGGGCGAAACCAATCAAAATTGCTAAGCAAATCACTCGGAATATCGATCTCGAAAATCCCATGATGGCAGCCCCGCCTGCAAGAGCGGGTTGTAACGCGACTTCTTGCGATACAGCACACGGCCGGGCTCTCATCGTCGCTGATCCCGGGTGGTGCTATTGCTGCTGCAGCAACACCCAAGCAGCAGTCGATGTGTTTGCGGTGCAGCACAAATACTCGCTCTCCATTATCAAGATATTGAAATAAAACAATAAAAATTCTGGCACGGGGGTTGCGAATAGGGCAGGGCTGAAGTATCTGACCCACGCACAACACCGTAAAGGAATGAACATGACGAGCAAGATCAAGGTAGTTGCCATCTCCGGTGGCTTGAAGAACCCGTCCCGCACCCATGCGCTGACCAACGCACTGACCAGCGCGCTGAGCAAGCATGCTCAGATCGATGTCCGCCTGATCGATCTGGGCGAGATCGGGCCGCGTTTCGCGGGCGTGGTGCAGCCGGACGATCTGCCTGCCGATATTCGCGCTGCGATTCGTGCGATCGAGGGCGCCGACTTCATCGTTGCGGCGACCCCGGTCTATCGCGCTTCGTTTACCGGTTTGTTCAAGCACTTGCTGGACTTCGTCGATCACAACGCCCTGATCGATGTGCCGGTGCTCCTGGCCGCGACCGGCGGCAGTGATCGCCATGCCCTGATCATCGATCACCAGTTGCGTCCGCTGTTCAGCTTCTTCCAGTCGCTCACGTTGCCGATCGGCGTATATGCGAGCGAGGCCGACTTCGAAAACTACCGGGTTTCCAGCGCGGCGCTCAAGGAGCGCATCGAACTCGCGGTGGAGCGTGCCGTGCCCTTCCTGCGCGCGCGCGTCAGCGCAGAGCTTGATCAGCAGGTCCGGGTTGCGGCCTGAAGCGGATCGCGACTTCCATCGGAAAGGATGAATGCCATGAGTACAGAGAACATCAAGTTTGCCTATTGGGTACCCAACGTCAGCGGCGGTCTGGTGGTCAGCAAGATCGAGCAGCGCACCAGCTGGGACATCGACTACAACCGCAAGCTGGCGCAGATCGCCGAAAAGGCCGGTTTCGACTACGCGCTGTCGCAGATCCGCTTCACCGCTGGCTACGGAGCGGAATATCAGCACGAGTCGGTTTCGTTCAGCCATGCGCTGCTGGCGGCTACCGACAAGCTCAAGGTGATCGCAGCGATTCTGCCGGGACCCTGGCATCCGGCGGTGCTTGCCAAGCAGATTGCAACGATCGACCACCTGAGTGGCGGTCGGGTAGCGGTCAACGTCGTGTCGGGTTGGTTTCGCGGCGAGTTCACCGCGATCGGCGAGCCGTGGCTGGAGCATGACGAGCGCTATCGCCGCTCGGAGGAGTTCATCCGCGCCATCAAGGGCATCTGGACGACCGACAACTTTAGCTTCAGGGGCGACTTCTATCGCTTCAACGACTACACCCTCAAGCCCAAGACGCTGCAGCAGCCGCATCCCGAGATCTTCCAGGGCGGCAGCTCGCGTGCGGCGCGCGACATGGCGGCGCGGGTGTCGGATTGGTACTTCACCAACGGCAACACGGTCGAGGGCATCAGGGCGCAGGTGGATGACATCCGCGCCAAGGCGGCGGCGAACGATCACCGCGTCAAGGTCGGCGTCAATGCCTTCATCATCGCACGCGATACCGAGGAAGAAGCCCGGGCGGTGCTGGCCGAGATCATCGACAAGGCCGACCCCGAGGCGGTCAATGCCTTTGGCGATGCGGTCAAGCAGGCCGGCAAGGCGAGCCCCGAGGGCGAGGGCAACTGGGCGAAATCGACTTTCGAGGATCTGGTTCAGTACAACGACGGCTTCAAGACCAATCTCATCGGTACGCCGCTGCAGATTGCAGAGCGGATCGTGGCCTTGAAGGCGGTGGGCGTGGATCTGGTGCTGGCCGGGTTCCTGCACTTCCAGGAAGAAGTGGCCTACTTCGGCGAGAAGGTTTTGCCCTTGGTGCGTGAGCTCGAAGCGAAGGCGTTGCGGGGCAACGCCAGGGTGCCCGATCTCGCCGAGGCTGCTTGAGGGTGAAACCGTGACCAGGCTGACTTCAAGGACCGTTGGCACCGAAGCGTCGACGCTGCCCGGCTGGCTCGAGCTTCAGGCGAGTCGCCAGGGGTTGGAAGTGGCGCTGCGGCATAAGCGCCTCGGGGTGTGGCAAACCCGCACTTGGCGCGACCTGCTGGCAGAGGTCAGTGGCCTTGCAAGTGGCCTGAGCACGGCAGGATTCGGCCCCGACAGCACACTGGTGGTACTCAGCCATCCGCGTCCGGAGGCGCTGCTGCTGGCGCTTGCGGCGCAATGGCTGGGTGGCAACGCCGCACTGCTCGATCCGGGCGAGGCCGCCGCGAGTCAGGTCCGTTTCCTTGGCGAGCTGAAGCCGGCGTTTGTGTTCGCCGAGGGGCTCGAGCAGCTGGAACGGGTCGTGGCTGCCGACGTGGCGCCGTCGCTGCTTGTGTATGCCGACGAGCGCGGCCTGCGAGCATACCCGCATGCGCAGTTGCGCAGCTATACCGAGCTGATCGACACGAGCGATCCACGCGTGCCGGCAAGGCTTGCGCGGGCGCACGCGGTGGCATTTTCGATCTACCGACTGAACACCGGCGGACGGCCCGAGGTTCAACACCTGTCACATGCTGATTTGCAGCAGCAAGGTGCGCTGCTCATGCATACCGAGCGCCTCGGCCCGAATGAAGAGGCGTTTGCGGCGCGCGCCTTTGCCACCGGTGGTCAGGCGCGTTACCTGATCGCACCGTGGTTGATCGCCGGATTCCGGCTCAATTTTCCCGAGAATCTGGCGACGCGCGACAACGATAGGCGCGAGCTGGGCCCGACCCTGGTTGCGGGCACCCGCGAAACCTATCAACGGGTCGAAAACCTGGTGCTGGAGCGTTTGCCCGAACCCGGGAGCTGGAAGCGTCGCCTGATCGACTGGGCGCTCAAACCCGGCGCGACAGGGCTTCGTCGGTTGTTGGGCTACTGGTGGGTGATACGACCTCTGCGCGATGTCATCGGCTTTACCCGCACCCGCGCTCCGTTGCTGGTCGGCGAGCCGCTGCCCGAGGCGTCGCAGAAGTTCTTTGCGGCGCTCGGTGTCGAGGTCAGAACCTGGCCCGATCCCGCTAGCTGGCAAGCCCATGTTCAGGCCGCCAAGACTTCAAGCGGTGGGTGGACAGATTTTCAGGCTCGCCACCGTGCGATCGAGTTTGGATGGACGAAGGAGCCGGTATGACTTCAAGCCAGTCATCAACGTTGCTGTCGCTGGATCGGGTCTCGCTTTCGTTCAAGGGGGTGAAGGCTGTCAGTAACATCAGCTTTGCCGTGGCACGCGGCGAGATCTGCGCGTTGATCGGTCCCAATGGTGCGGGCAAGAGCTCGCTCCTGAATGTGATCAACGGCGTGTATCGGGCCCAGGAGGGCAGCGTGAGCTTCGACGGCGAGATTCGGCGCCACATGCGTCCGCAGCATGCGGCTGAACGCGGAATCGCCCGTACCTTTCAGAACATCGCGCTGTTCAAGGGCATGACCGTGCTCGACAACGTTCTGACCGGGCGCAATCTGAAGCGGCGCAGCACCTGGATCGAACAGGCCTTGCGGATCGGGCGGGCCAACCACGAAGACGATGTTCAGCGCGAACGTGCCGAGAAGGTGATCGAGTTCCTGCGGATTCAGCCCTGGCGCGACACATTGGTGGGCAAGCTGCCTTATGGCCTGCAGAAGCGGGTCGAGCTTGCACGAGCGCTTGCGGCCGAGCCCAAGTTGTTGCTCCTCGATGAGCCGATGGCCGGGATGAATGCCTCCGAGAAGACGGAGATGAGCGGCTTCATCGTCGACATCAACCGTGAGTACGGCACCACGGTGGTCCTGATCGAGCATGACATAGGGGTGGTCATGGGGCTCTCCGATCATGTCGTGGTCCTCGACTACGGACGCAAGATCGCCGACGGCGCACCCGAAGAGGTTCGCCGAAATCCGGAGGTGATTGCCGCTTATCTCGGCACGCGCCACTGAACCAAATAGAAGCCAGTCGGAATCCCGCAAGCGGGCGGGGCGGGACCGGCTTGCCTGAAACAACGGTAAGACACAGGACGGGACAATGGAATTCTTCTTCGAAGTGCTGATCGGCGGTTTGCTGGCGGGGGTCATGTACTCGCTGGTCGCGATCGGTTTCGTACTCATCTACAAGGCTTCGGGCGTATTCAATTTTGCCCAGGGAGCGATGGTGTTGTTCGCCGCGCTCACCTTCGTGAGCCTGGTGGAGTCCGGCGTGCCGTTCTGGGCCGCGTTTGCGCTGACGCTGGCGACGATGATCCTGCTGGCGCTGGCGGTCGAGCGCTGGGTGTTGCGTCCGCTCGTCAATCGGTCGCCAATCACGTTATTCATGGCGACGCTGGGGCTGGCCTACATCATCGAAGGTGGCGCCCAGGCCCTGTGGGGCGCTCAGGTGCATGGGCTGGAGCTGGGTATCGACGATGTGCCGCTCGAGTTCGGCGGCTTGTTCGTGTCGCAGTTCGATCTCTTCGCCGCAGCCACGGCAGCCACCCTGGTGCTGGTGCTGTCGCTGCTGTTCAACAAGACCCGCATCGGTCTGTCCTTGCGTGCCGTTGCCGACGACACGCTTGCTGCGCAGGCCGTAGGCATCCGTCTGCGCAGGATCTGGACCGTGGTGTGGGCGGTTGCGGGCCTGGTGGCCCTGATCACCGGCTTGCTGTGGGGCGCGCGCCTGGGGGTGCAGTTCTCGCTCTCGCTGGTGGTGCTCAAGGCCCTGCCGGTGCTGATCATCGGTGGCTTCTCGTCGGTCGGCGGCGCGATCGTCGGTGGCCTGATCGTCGGTGCCAGCGAGAAGCTCGCGGAAATCTATATCGGACCCCTCATCGGTGGTGGCATCGAGAACTGGTTCCCCTACGTCCTGGCAACCCTGTTCCTGCTCGCGCGCCCCGCCGGTCTGTTCGGCGAACGCACGATCGAGCGGGTCTGACGGAGTCATCGCATGTTCTATACCGAAGCTGGACAGTTCAGCACCCGTTATGCCGCTGATCGGCGCGTATTCCGCCTGCGTCAGGACCGGTTCGCGCTGGCCTTGCTGCTCGTCTTTGCCGCGGGCGTCGTGCCCCTGATCGGCAATGACTACTGGTTCAACGCAATCCTGATTCCGTTTCTGGTGCTTTCGCTTGCCGGCCTGGGCTTGAACCTGCTGACCGGCTACGCCGGACAGCTGTCTCTCGGATCGGCCGCGTTCATGGCGGCGGGTGCGTTCGCCGCGTACAACTTTCAATTGCGCATCGAGGGCTTGCCACTGCTGATCAGCTTCGGGCTGGGCGGGCTGGTTGCCGCCCTGTTGTCAGTGGTTTTCGGCTTGCCGAGTCTGCGCATCAAGGGCTTCTACCTGATCGTGTCTACCCTGGCGGCGCAGTTTCTGATTCCGTGGGTGCTGGTGAAGTACGGCTGGTTCTCCAACCACAACGCTTCGGGGGTGATCTCCGCACCCCCGCTACAGGTTATCGGGGCTGATCTGAGCACGCCGGTGGGTCGTTACCTGCTCACCCTCGGCGTGGTGGTGGCCCTGACCTGGCTGGCCAAGAACATTGTGCGTAGCGAACTCGGGCGCAACTGGATGGCCGTGCGCGACATGGACACTGCCGCCGCGGTGATCGGGATCTCGCTGCCCAAGGCCAAATTGCTGGCGTTCGCGCTGAGTGGCTTCTACCTGGGTATTGCCGGGTCGCTGTGGGCCTTTGCCTATCTCGGCACGGTGGAGCCGCATGGCTTCGACCTGTCGCGCTCTTTCCAGGTGCTGTTCATCATCATCATCGGTGGGCTGGGCAGCCTCCTCGGCAACTTTCTCGGGGCGGCCTTCATCGTGCTCTTTCCGCTGTTCCTGTCGAATCTCGTGGGACTTCTCCCGCCTGGCCTGATCGACGCCGGCCAGCTCGAGAACGTTCAGAAAATGATCTTCGGGGCGCTGATCATCGCCTTTCTGATTCGCGAACCCGAAGGCCTTGCCCGCATCTGGCAAAAGTTCCGTGCCCGGGCACGCAGGTGGCCGCTGCGTTACTGACCGAGTGCAACCGAATCGTTCTTTCAACTTTGCTTCTTCAATCTCAATTTCAGGAGTCCGACAAATGTCATTTCTCAAACCAATCGCCCTGGCGCTGTCGCTCGGCACCTTCAGCCTGGCTAGCCACGCAGCGGCCGAACAATACTTTCCGCTGCAGAGCTACCGCATCGGCCCATATGCCGCGGGCGGCACCGGATTCTTTGGCGGCTTCATCGATTACCTCCAGCACGTCAATGCTAATGGAGGCGTGAACGGGGTGAAGCTGACCTGGAGCGAGTGCGAAACCGAATACGTGGTCGAGAAGGGCGTCGAGTGCTACGAGCGCCTCAAGCAAGGGCTCAACGGCGCGCCCGCCGCGGCGACCAACCCGCTGTCGGTCGGGATCGCCTACGCGACCCTCGATCGCTCGCATGCAGACAAGCTGCCGCTGATCACGATCAACCATGGGCGCACCGACTCCACCGACGGGCGCGTGTTTCCGTATGCGTTTCCGCTGCAGCTCAACCCTTACTCGGAGGTCTCGGCGATCGTTAACTACATCGCCCAGCAGGTGGGTGGGGCCGACAATCTCAAGGGCAAGAAGATCGTCACCCTGTACCACGGCTCGCCCTACGGCAAGGAAACCAACGAGGTGCTCGAAAAGCTGGCCGCCAAGTACGGTTTCGAGCTCACGCTGCTCGAGGTGCCGCATCCGGGCAACGAGCAGCAGTCGCAGTGGATCAACATTCGCCGGATCAAGCCCGACTACGTGATTCTGCGCGGCTGGGGCGTGATGAACCCGGTGGCCTTGAAGACTGCCCAGAAGGTAGGTTTTCCCGCCGACCGGATCATCGGCAACATCTGGAGCAACGCCGAGGATGACGCCTCGCCTGCGGGCGCGGCCGCCAAAGGTTACATCTCGATCACCACGCATCCGTCGGGCACCGACTTTCCGGTGCTGCAGGGCATCAAGAAGGACGTCATCGACCCGGGCAAGGGCAACCTCGCCGATCCCAAGCGTCTGGGCACCGTGTATTACAACTTAGGCGTGGTGAACGGCATTCTCAATGTCGAGGCGGTGCGCCTCGCGCAGGAGAAGTTCGGACAGCGTCCGCTCACCGGCGAAGAGGTGCGCTGGGGTTTCGAGAACATCCGGCTCGATGACAAGCGTTTGCAGGAGCTCGGTGCGCTGGGTCTTGTGCAGCCGCTGCAGTTGTCGTGCGCCGATCATGAGGGGGGTGGGGCGGTGCGCTTTCAGCAGTGGGATGGCCAGGCGTGGAAGCTGATCAGCGACTGGGTTCAGGCCGATCGCGCCCTGCTCAGGCCAATCATCGAGGCGTCGGCGCTTCAGTATGCCAAGGAAAAGGGCATCACCCCGCGCGATTGCTCGAAGGAAAGCTGAGCGCATGCGGGTTGGCGAGGAGCTGACCCGCGACCCCATCCATCAAGAACAGCAGGAGCAGTGACATGACACATCGCGACAGTTTTGCCAGCCTTTCGACCGGTGCCGACTATGAAGCGCTGGCCGGCCGGTTTCGTCCCATCTTCGAGCGCATCGCCGCGGGGGCACTCGAGCGCGAGCGCTCGCGCACGCTGCCGTGGGAGCCGATCGAGTGGTTGAAGGCGGCCGGCTTCGGGGCTGTGCGGGTACCGGTAGAGCACGGCGGGGCGGGGGCATCGCTGCCACAGCTGGTTCGGCTGCTGACCGAACTAGCCGAGGCCGACTCCAACCTGCCCCAGGCCTTGCGCGGGCACTTTGCCTTCGTCGAGGATCGCCTCAACGCGCCCGCCGACGCCCAGCGAGCGGTGTGGTTCAAGCGCTTCGTCGCGGGCGAGATCGTCGGAAACGCGTGGACCGAGGTTGGTGAGGTCAAGATCGGCGACGTCATTACCAAGGTTTCACGCAAGGGCGACCAATGGGTGGTCAATGGCGCCAAGTTCTACAGCACTGGCAGCATTTTCGCCGACTGGATCGACGTCTACGCCCGCCGCAGCGATGACAACGCCGACGTGATCGCCGCAGTCAGGGTCGACCAGCCCGGCGTGCGGCAGCAGGACGACTGGGATGGGTTCGGCCAGCGCACCACTGGCAGCGGTACGTCCACTTTCGAGGACGCGGTCGTCGAACCCGAGAACATCATCGATTTCTCGACCCGCTTCAAGTACCAGACCGCGTTCTATCAACTGGTGCATCTGGCGACCCTGGCCGGGATAGGCCGTGCGGTCGAGCGCGACGTTGCACACCAGGTGGCTGCCCGCAAGCGCATCTTCAGTCACGGCAACGCCCCGCTGGTGCGCAATGACCCGCAGATCCAGCAGGTCGTGGGCGAGATCGCGGCACGTGCCTATGCCGCCGAGGCGATTGCGATTCGTGCCGCAGAGCCGGCTCAGCGTGCCTACGAGGCCCGCTTCGGTGGCGACGACGCGGCCGAGCGCGCCGCCAACATCGATGCCGAGATCGAGTCGGCAAAGGGGCAGATCGTGGTGGCCGAGCTGGTGCTGCGGGCCGCGACCGACCTTTTCAACACCCTGGGCGCTTCGTCGGCACGCGAAGGCCTTGCGCTCGACCGCCACTGGCGCAATGCCCGCACGGTCGCCACCCACAATCCCATCGTCTACAAGGCGCGGATCGTCGGCGACTGGACCATCAACGGAACCGAACCGCCCTATATCTGGCAGATCGGCGGTAGCCCGGCGAGTCGGGCGTGAAACAAGGGTGATAAGCTCGTTCTGCCTTCAGGAGGAGCCGGTGTCGGCACAAACCATTCTGCAAGTTGAAGAAATCGAAGTCGTCTATGACCAGGTGATTCTGGCGGTGCATGGCGTGAGCCTTGCGGTGGGGCAGGGCGAGATCGTCGCCCTGCTGGGTGCCAACGGGGCTGGCAAGAGCTCGACCCTGAAGGCGATATCGGGCCTGGTCGGGGCCGAGCGTGGCGACGTCGTCGGCGGGCGCATCCTCTATCGGGGCGCGGATGTCACCCGCGTTTCGCCCGACACCCTGGTGCGCGACGGTCTGGTGCAGGTGCTCGAAGGGCGGCACTGCTTCGCCCACCTGAGCGTCGAGGAGAACCTGCTCATCGGCGGATTCGTAAACAAGCCCTCGCGCCAGCAGCTCAAGGCGGAGCTCGAGAAGATCTACCACTACTTTCCGCGCCTCAAGGAGCGACGCAAGAGCCTCGCGGGCTATACCTCAGGGGGTGAGCAGCAGATGGTCGCGATCGGACGGGCGTTGATGGCCAGACCCCGGCTGGTGCTGCTCGATGAACCTTCGATGGGGCTCGCTCCCTTGATCGTCGAGGAGATCTTCGAAATCGTCAGTCGCCTCAACGCGACCGAGGGGGTGAGCTTCCTCCTTGCCGAACAGAATGCGAGCATTGCGCTGCAACACGCCCATCGTGCGTTCGTGCTTGAAAGCGGGCAGGTCGTCGCATCCGGCGCCGCTGACGAACTCGCCGCGCGCAGTGACATTCATGCGCACTACCTGGGCGCAGTTGCCTGAACCTGGCCGCACGCTGTCGGTTCGAAGCGTGCGAGCGCTACGCCGGCCGTCTCGAGGTCGCGCAGAAATTCGTCGCTGGCCAGGTAGCACAGCTCCCATTCACGGGGGCTTGTCAGCGAATCCACGGCCTGCAATTGTGGGTCAACCTTACCTGGGTGGACGTGGATCAAATGCCTGGGACCCCGGTGTGCCAGGAAGTTGCGCATCTTCTCGCGGAACGGAGGCCCGGAGTTGAAGTCGTGCAAGCCCGAGAAACCGTCATTCATCGGCAGGCCCGCTTCACGGGCCAGGCGGCGAAAACCCAGGCCGAGGAGACCGATGACAAGCGCCTTGTGCCATCCCGGCCCACGCCCGAAGCAGCGTCGCGGCGCCTCGACGCAGTTGCGCACCCAAACGCGACCGATGGGGTAGCGGGTGCGCAGAATGTCGACCAGCGCTTCGCGCACGCCGGGCAGCAGATG